>CANEZU010000045.1 GCA_947444255.1 Flavobacteriaceae bacterium
AAACTGATGAAATACAAAATTTAAGAAAATTTAAAAAATTTCAAGCACAATAACTGCTAAATAAGGAACAAAATAGTAACGAAACATTAAATTTATTTTTATTTAATAGCTTTAAATAATTCAAATAGGAGAGTTCAATCATGTAATCAAAGTAAAAAAAATCTATATTAAACTCCATTCTGAACGATTTTAAAAAATTCTGTACATTTTGTTAATAAAGAAAAAGACAATTTTTATAAAAATTAGTGTTAAATTTAATAATTTATTACAAGTTGTTTTTAAATAAAGAAGTAATAAATTTAGTCTTAAAATTAAAATCAGTAAGCTCGAAAATTATAACTTAATTTTAAAATATTGATTATCAATACATTAAATATATATAATCATTTTGATTTTATTTTTTCTGTAAAATGGATATAAACTTTTCTAGTGTTAAAATTTTGGCATAATAATTGTAAATAGTTTTATAGTTGTAAAAGAATAATTTTTAAAAAAAAAATTGAAAAAAATTTTTACATAATAAAAAATTTATATCTTTGCTTCGAATTAATAATTAACCTTTTATATTAAGTAAGATGAAAAAAGTATTTTTAAGTTTAGCTGTAATCGCTGTATTATCTGTTGTATCTTGTAAACAAGCTGAGAAACCAGCTGAAGAAGCTCCTGCTGTTGAAGCTGTTGAAGCTGCTCCTGCTGCTGACACTGCTGCTGTTGTAGCTGACACTGCTGCTGTTGCTGCACCTGCTGCTGATGCTGCTGCTACTCCAGCTAAATAATTAGAAGCAACTTCTAAAGATTTATAAAGCCACGTATTACGTGGCTTTTTTATTTTAATTATTTTTACAAAGATTCACAATACAGCTTCGGTTATTTTCTAATTTATTTCCTCCAATAAATCCAAATCAAAAAAATCAGAATCATCATTTGAAAAATCTAAAATTTCTGCTTTTGACGCATATTTATTTATTTCATCTACACCTTTCTGCAGCATTAGTTCAGTACTATACTTTCTGCTTACTGCAAGAATCCTTTCTTCAATAAGAATTCTAAAAATATATTTTCCATTAGAAACTCTTTCTTTTTGATAGCTAATCTCTTCTAATTTCAACATTAAAACATCAATATCTTTTGAACAATCTTCAAAAGACTTATATCCCATACTAGTAAAAATGGTCTTTCCCTTTCTAGAACTAAAAACAAATTTAAAAACACCATTAAATCTTTTACTGATAACAAAGGCTCCCATAGTGAAACATAAAAATTAATAAATAATAAAAAGTCAATTCCGACCTATTGAAGATTATAAAAAAAGATAATATATAATAAAACCAAAAAGTAATAAACAAAAAAAACCTCTTCAATTGAAGAGGTTTTAGTACTCAGAGCGGGACTTGAACCCGCACGAACATTGCTGTTCACTGGATTTTAAGTCCAGCGTGTCTACCAATTTCACCATCCGAGCATTATGGTCTTGAGCGAAAAACGGGGCTCGAACCCGCGACCTCGACCTTGGCAAGGTCGCGCTCTACCAACTGAGCTATTTTCGCATTTCGAATTTATTAAGAACAGCGATACTTGTTGTGTATTGCGGTGGCAAATTTAATACTTTTATTCAATCCTACAAGTGTTTTTTACAAAAAAAACAAACTCAAATCTTAACCTTCTGATAACCCAATCTTTAATACTAAATAGATTATTTTTTAGTGAGCATTCTCTTAATTTCATTGAGTTTCATCAGCGCCTCAATAGGAGTTAAAGTATTAATATCTAAATTTAGAATCTCCTCTTTGATTTCTTCCAATAAAGGATCATCTAAATTAAAGAAACTCATTTGCATTTCTTCTTTCTGGGATTTTATCCCGTTCAAAACCTCATTAGAATGATCTTTTTCTAATTTTTTCAATAATTTCTGAGCTTTCAAAATAACCGTTTGTGGCATACCCGCCATTTTTGCAACATGAATTCCAAAACTATGAGCACTACCTCCTTTTACTAATTTTCGAATAAAAAGAACAGTATCTTTTAATTCTTTGACGGAAACATTATAATTCCGGATTCGAACTAACAATTCACTCATTTCATTCAACTCGTGATAATGGGTAGCAAATAAAGTTTTAGGTTTTGAAGGATGTTCGTGAAGAAATTCTGCAATTGCCCAAGCAATTGAAATTCCATCGTAAGTACTTGTACCGCGACCAATTTCATCTAATAATACCAAACTCCTATCGGAAATATTATTTAAGATAGAAGCAGTTTCATTCATTTCGACCATAAAAGTAGATTCTCCCATCGAAATGTTATCGCTAGCTCCTACTCTGGTGAATATTTTATCGACAATACCCATTTTAACGCCGTCAGCAGGGACATAACTTCCCATTTGAGCCAAAAGTACAATTAAAGCGGTTTGTCTCAAAATAGCGGACTTACCTGACATGTTAGGCCCTGTAATCATTATTAGCTGCTGGGTCTCTCGATCTAAAAAAACATCGTTTGCAATATAAGGCATTCCAACGGGCAATTGTTTTTCTATAACAGGATGGCGGCCATTTTTAATATCTAATTCGAAACTTTCATCTAATTCAGGACAAACATATTTATTTTCAATCGCCAATTGTGTAAACGAAGTCAAGCAATCTAATTGCGCTACTAAATTAGCATTCAACTGAACCGGCTTTATATAAGTTGCAATCCAACTTACTAATTGTTCGAAAAGCTGACTTTCTAATTGGTGTATTTTTTCTTCGGCTCCAAGAATTTTAGTTTCGTATACTTTTAACTCTTCTGTAATATAACGCTCCGCATTTACTAGTGTTTGCTTGCGAATCCATTCTGGCGGCACCTTATCCTTATGCGAATTTCTAACTTCAATGTAATAGCCAAAAACATTATTGAAGGATATTTTCAAAGATGAAATCCCAGTTCTTTGCGATTCTCTAGTTTCAATACCTTCTAAAAATTCTTTTCCTGAGGTAGAAATCGCTCTCAAATCATCTAATTCCTCATTTATACCTTTTGCAATAGCGTTTCCTTTTGCAATAGCAACCGGCGCATCCTGATTTAAAGTAGTTTTAATTTTTTCGCGTAACAAATCACAACTGTGCAAAGCATCTCCAATAGTTTTGACCGCTTCTTGCTGACTTCCCAACGCCAAGGTTTTAATTGGAATAATAGCATCAAGCGATTCTTTTAAATAAACTACTTCACGAGGCGAAACTTTACCAGTAGCAATTTTAGAAATCAAACGTTCCAAATCAGAAATTTGCTTGATTTGATGCTGAATGCTTTTTAACACATCCTGATTCTCTTTCAGATAAGAAACCACTTCATGACGACTTCTAATTTTATTAATATCCTTTAGCGGTAAAGCTAGCCAGCGTTTGAGAAGTCTTGCTCCCATTGGCGAAAGCGTCTTGTCGATAACATCTAAAAGCGTTACGGCATTTGGATTATAGCTGTGGTACAGTTCTAGATTCCGAATTGTAAAACGATCCATCCAAACATAGGCATCTTCAGCAATACGTTGAATCGAGCTTATATGTTGTCGTTTATTGTGTTGGGTTTCTGACAAATAATACAATACCGCACCCGAAGCTATTATTCCCTCTGTCAATTCTTCAATTCCAAAACCTTTTAAAGAAACGGTTTGGAAATGATTATTCAGCATTTCCAATGCATAGTCTTCTTTAAAAACCCAATCTTCAAGATAAAAATTATGATAATCTTCTCCGAAAATTTCTTTGAAATCGTTCTTATTCTGTTTGGGGATTAATACCTCGCTTGGACTAAAATTCTGCAATAATTTATCAATATATTCTTCATTACCCTGAGCAGTAAGGAATTCGCCCGTAGAAACATCCAAAAATGAAATTCCGATTGACTTTTTTCCAAAATAAATAGAAGCTAAAAAATTATTTGATTTCGATTGTAAAACTTCGTCATTCATCGAAACCCCCGGAGTAACTAATTCCGTGACACCTCGTTTAACGATCGTTTTAGTCATTTTTGGATCTTCTAATTGATCACAAATGGCGACTCTAAGACCCGCTTTTACTAATTTTGGCAAATAGGTATTTAAAGAATGATGTGGGAATCCCGCTAAAGCTGTTTCCGTAGCTGAGCCAGCACCTCTTTTTGTAAGGACGATTCCAAGAATTTTAGAGGCTCGCACAGCATCTTCTCCAAAAGTTTCATAAAAATCCCCGACTCTAAACAACAAACAAGCATCCGGATATTTCCTTTTGATTTCGTTGTATTGCTTCATTAAAGGCGTTTCTTTTATTTCTTTTTTATTAGATGTCAAAGCGTAGTTTTTTATAAAGTTTGAAAAAATGTTCAGCGAATTTAAAAATTTTAAAATGAATAAATCTCGCTAATAGACAATTTTTGTATTTTAAGTAAATTTTAATGTTTTAATTTCAATTTTTTATTTAAATTTGTTCTTATCATTTAACTTAAAATCAATGAAAAAAATATTTTTATTAGCAATGCTAACTATTTTAGGAGTAACTTCTTCTAGCGCACAAGTAACAAAAAAAGCAAAAGCGATAACAGCAGCAGCACCTAAAGTAGAAGGAGCTGGAATGGTTTTTGAAAACGAAACTATCGATTACGGAACTATTGCTCACAATGCAGATGGTAAACGGGAATTTGTTTTTACAAATAATGGCACAAAACCATTAATTATAACTAATGCAACAGGATCATGTGGATGTACCGTTCCTACTTCTCCAAAAGAACCAATTGCTCCAGGAGCTAAAGGTATTATTGGCGTAAAATATGCAACAGACAGAGTTGGTGCTTTTACTAAAACTGTAACGATTACATCAAATGCAGAAGGGCAGGCTACTAAAGTGCTTACCATAAAAGGTACTGTTTTACCAGATGCAACTCCTGCTGCGGCTCAAAAAAGCTAAAACATTTTCTTAAAAAATAAATAAAGGCTTCCTTTTCAGGAAGCTTTTTTTTGGACTATATTACCCTATCATGCGAAAACTTGAAAATAGTGAATTAAACCGCAAATCAATTGCTGATTTTAAAATTGCTAAAAAAACACCATTAATAATTATATTAGACGACATTAGAAGCTTAAATAATATTGGCTCCGTATTTAGAACTTCCGATGCTTTTTTAATTGAAAAAATTTATTTGTGTGGCATAACTGCAATACCCCCAAATAAGGAAATCAACAAAACCGCTTTGGGAGCTACTGAAACTGTAGATTGGGAATATCAAAATAACGTTTTGGATGTAATTGTAAATTTAAAAAAAGAGCACGTTTCTGTTTTTGCTATTGAGCAAGTAGATAGCGCTGTTTTACTTCAGAATTTTCAAATTGAAGAAAACAAAAAATATGCCTTGGTTTTTGGTAATGAAGTTTTTGGAGTGAATCAAAAAGCAGTTGAAATTTGCGACGGCACCATTGAAATTCCCCAGTTAGGAACCAAACATTCTCTTAACATTTCTGTAAGCGCTGGGATTGTAATTTGGGATTTATTTCAGAAAATAAATTGGGCAAAGTAATTTTTTTTTAAATTCAAAAAACAATACTTTTATCATATGAGATTTAATTTATTTTTTAAATTAGTATTGGTTGTACTATTTTTCTTTTCGAATGTAGGTTATGCTGCAAGTCCTCCAAAAATTTCAGCTACATCTAACACAAATCCATACTGCCCTGGAACTGATTATAAAATTATAAGCACAGCAACCCTTTACGATCCGGATCACTTTGTAAATGAAATTTATATTCAAATTTCTACAGGATATATAAACATTGAAGACCAATTAAAAATAAACAATCCCGGCTTACATCCTACAATTGGGATCGAAGCATTCAACACCACAACAGGAAAACTGAGGATTTATAGTGTTACTGGACTAGCAACTTCCGCTGATTTTGAAGAAGCTATAAAAGATGTTGTTTTCTATAATTCTTCACCATCGCCATCTGGTAAACGAGATTTTTCAATCACAATTGGCCAGGCAAATTATTTGCCACGCAATAAACATTTTTACCGCTACATTTCAAGTCCAGGTATCAGTTGGACAACTGCTAAAACATTAGCAGAATCCCCCATAAATTATTATTACGGTCTACAAGGTTATTTGGCAACGCTAACAGTAGCTGACGAAGCCCGACTAGCTGGAGATCAAGCACCTGGAAACGGCTGGATTGGCGGTAGCGATGCAGAGACCGAAGGCGTTTGGAAATGGGTAACTGGCCCAGAAACAGGGACGGTAATGACATATACAAATTGGAATATCGGCGAGCCAAATAACAGCAATGGCAATGAAAATTATGCACACGTTAAAGCTCCTGGAGTTGCAGGTATTCCTGGATCATGGAACGATCTGCAAGTAAACGGGGATCCAACTGGAGATTATCAGTCTAAAGGCTATATTATTGAATATGGTGGAATGATCTTAAATGATGTTGACAATATTCAAATTTCAGCAAGCACTTCAATGCTAATCCCTAAAATCACAAGGGTAACACCAGCCTCAATTTGTGGTTCCGGGAAAGTAAACTTAAACGCAACGGCTTCAAACGGAAATATCAATTGGTATGCAAGTCAAACTGGAGGTGCATCAATAAAGACAGGAAATCTTTATGAAACAGATCCTATCAATTTAACAACTCCATATTATGTTGACCCATTTGAAGGATACTGCACTTCTGGAACACGAACGGAAATCATTGCTACGGTAAATGAAATCCCAAACATAGAAAATACAAATTCAGGGATTTCTAGATGTGGGCCTGGTTCAATTATATTAAATGCAACTTCGACGGTAGGAACTTCAAATTGGTACGCATCTGAAACTAGTAATTCTGTTTTAGTCATGAATCCAAATTATACTCCAAACGTAACCGAAAATACTACTTTTTATGTAGAAGCTACTAATAATGGCTGTGTAGATGGATCACGAACTCTTGTAAATGCTGTTGTTTACAAACTTCCAATAGTTACAGATGAAAACCTCATATTATGCGAAACATATACTATAACTCTTGATGCTTCTCTTTCTGGCATGACTTATCTTTGGTATCCAAATAATGAAATTACAGAAAAGATTCAAATTTCGACTCCAGGAATCTTCACTGTAAAAGTTACAAGCCCAGATCCGGAAAATTGTAGCAGCACAAAAACAATTACAGTTTCTGAATATAAAATACCGCAAATAGAAACAATTGAAGTAAACGAAACTACGATTGCCATTAAAATGAAAAACCAGCAGCCTTATTTTGAATATTCTGTTGATGGAAGTAACTATCAAAATTCGAATGTGTTTTACAATGCACCTGCTGGACTTCAAACTGCTTATGTGAGGGATACTAATAACTGTGGTTTTAAAACACGACCCTTTATTGTGTTGTTTACACCCAAATTTTTTACTCCCAATAATGATTCCAATAATGATGTTTGGGAAGTAAAAGGATTAGTGAATTATCCAAATGCAGAATTGTTAATTTTTGACCGATATGGCAAGTTTATCAAAAAATTGGACGCCGCAGATTTATCCTGGAACGGCACTTTAAATGGTGCTAATTTACCTTCAGATGATTATTGGTACGTTTTAAAAGTAAAAGAAATTAACTTGGAAAAAAGAGGTCACTTTACTTTAAAAAGATGATGTTTTATTTAATTTTTTCTGAATCTCATCCAAAATAAATATATAATCTTCCTGATTCAGAACAAAATCTCTATTCGATACATCGATGATTAATACATTTAAATCGGGATGCGATTGTATATAATCCAAATAACCTTTATTAATTTTGTCAAGATATTCTGCTGGTATTTCTTGCTCATAATCCCTCCCTCTTTGCTTGATATTTTCTAGCAAACGACTTGTATTTTGATATAAATAAATATACAAATCTGGTTTTGGCATCTCTTTATAAATAATTTCAAAAAGCTTTCGATACAATCTATATTCGTCTTCGGAAAGGGTAACTTTTGCAAAAATTAAGGATTTAAATATATGGTAATCGGCAATTATAAAATCTTTAAACAAATCAAATTGTCCTAAATCATCTGATATTTGGTGAAAACGATCCGCTAGAAAAGACATTTCTAATGGGAAAGCATACCGATTCTGATCTTCATAAAATTTAGGCAAAAAAGGATTATCTGCAAAACGTTCCAAAACAGTTATAGCATTAAAATCTTCCGCAATTTTAGTAGTTAATGTAGTTTTACCCGCACCAATATTACCTTCGATAGCAATATAATTAAACTGCTCTAATTGGATTTTTTCGAGTGGCTCTGATAATTTTTGCATAGCTTTACATTGACTTTCATCTTTGCACGAAGTAATTAATTCGTTTATATTTTTGTGAAAAACTGGATGCTTCCAATCAAAATTTAAATCTCTCATTGGCAGTAAAACAAAAAGTCTTTCCTGCATTAAAGGATGTGGAACTTCTAAGTTTTCAAGATTAATAAACTCTTCGTTAAATGCAACAAGATCAACATCAATTATTCTAGCTTGATACCCTTCAACTTCTGATCGAATCCTCCCTAATTTAGTTTCAATAGCTAAAATTTTAGCCAGTATTTCTAGCGCAGAAAAAGCAGAATGTAACAATAAGGCACAATTATAAAAAGGAGCACTGTCAAAACCCCAAGAAGGTGTTTCGTACAATTTAGAAACTTTAATTACAGTACCTACCTCATAATGAATGCTTTCTATTACAGATTGAATATTTTCAAGTCTGTTCCCTACATTACTTCCTACCGCTAAAATAACTTGATTTTGAATGTTCATATTAACCACAAATTAACTAAAAGAATTTTAGAATTCAAGTATATTTGTGATCGGTGTTTATAAAATTATTTAATGCCTGATTTGTAACAATTTAAAGTTTTTTTACACTTATTTAAAAAATATAAAATATGAAATTTTTAGGAAATATATTGGCCACAATTATAGGCTTGTTCTTGTTTTGCATGATCTTATTCTTCGGAATTGTCTTTGTTGCTGCTATTGCAGGAGGAGGTTCCGATAAAGTAGAAGTTAAAAACAATTCCGTTATTGAACTTGATTTATCAAAAGTAAAATCAGATTATGCCGGGAAATTCAATTTTAAGGATTTTGATTATTTCGAAACTCGACATGATGGTTTATCTGATGTAATTAAGGCTGTTGCCAATGCTAAAACAGACTCAAACATAAAAGGAATTTCTATTTTGAATGACAATTCTAATTTGGGAATGGCACAAAGCAAAGCCTTGAGGGATGCTTTGGAAGATTTTAAAAAATCAGGAAAATTTGTAATGGCCTATGCAAATTCCTACACACAGAAAGAATATTATCTAAATTCAGTAGCCAATACTATTTATTTAAACCCAATTGGGGATATGGATTTTAAAGGATTATCTACTGAAATTTTATTTTTTAAAGACTTTCAGGAAAAATATGGCATTAAAATGGAAGTGATTCGTCATGGAAAATACAAAAGTGCCGTAGAACCTTTTTTAGAAAATAAAATGAGCGTTGCCAATAGAGAACAAACCAGTTCTTTATTAAATTCCGTTTGGAATTCTGTTGTGAAAGACATTTCAAAAAGTAGAAATATTTCAATAAGCAAGTTAAATGAAATTGCAAATGGCCTTTTAGCTCGAACTCCTGAAATGGCAAAATCAGTTCACTTAGTTGACAAAATAGCTTATGAAGATGTCTATCACAATGACATCCGAAAAGCATTGAAAGTCGAAAAAGACAAAGATTATAATACTATTTCAATATTAGATTATACGGAAAACGTTGCTACTACTGCGAATAAAAGTGATTCTGATAATACCATTGCTATTGTTTATGCTCAAGGAGAAATAGGAAGTGGCGAAGGAGATGTAACTGAAATTGGCGAAGGTTCTATGCGTCGTTCTTTACAGGATGCCAGAAAAAACCCAAAGATTAAAGCAATCGTTTTGAGAGTTGATAGTCCAGGAGGAAACGCCATGACTTCCGACTTGATTTGGAGAGAAATCGAGCTAACCAAAAAAGTTAAACCAGTAATTGTTTCTATGGGGAATTATGCGGCTTCCGGAGGATATTATATCGCTTGTAATGCCAATCAAATTTTTGCAGAGGAAAGTACGATTACTGGATCTATTGGTGTTTTTGGGTTATTGCCCAATTTCACTCAATTAAGTTCTAGAATTGGAATTAATGTGGAGCAAGTAAAAACACACGAAAACGCTGCAAGTTATAGTGTTTTCAAACCATTGGATGATAAATTCAGAGCTTTCACTCAAGAAGGAGTTGAAAAAATATACAGCACTTTTGTAAATCGTGTTGCAAGCGGACGAAAAATGACTTTTGCACAAGTAGATAGCATAGGACAAGGACGTGTTTGGTCAGGAACAGATGCTATTAAAATAGGTTTGGTTGACAAAATTGGCGGATTGGATGACGCTTTGAAATATGCTGCTGATTTAGTAAAAATTAAAGAATACAGAACACAGAATTTTCCGGTATATGACAAAGAATTCAGAGACTTTCTTGGTAATCTAGGAGTTCCTTTCCTAAAATCAAAAGAGAGCTTCATCAAAGAAGAAGTAGGAGAAGAAAACTATAAAATGATTGAGCAAATCAGAAAAATTCAAGCAAGAAAAGGGATTCAAGCTGCCATGCCTTTTGAAATTTCAATACAGTAGATTTTAATTCAAATAAGCCGTTATGATCAAAAAAATCCTAAAAATTATTGGAGTTGTATTCCTCTTATTGGTAGTTTCTGTATTTGCAATTCCTTATTTTTTCAAAGATCAAATAAAAGCAAAAATTTCAGAGGCGATAAACGAAAAAGTAGACGCACGAGTTTCTTTTGTAGATGCTGACTTGAGCTTATTTAAAAGCTTTCCAAAAGCCAATATCAATGTAACTAAACTTTTGATCATTAACAAAGCGCCATTTGAAGGAGACACCTTGATTTCATTAGGCGAATTGAATTTGGATATGTCAATCAAAGAATTATTCAAAGGTAAAAACGAACCGATGAACATTGAAGGTATTTCCTCAAAAAATGGGCTTATCAATATTTTATTTGATAAAAATGGCGTTGGGAATTTTGATATTGCTTTAAAAGACAAGAACAAAACCGAAGACGAAAAAAGCTCCTTATCATTAAAAATAAAAGAATATAGCGTTGAAAATTTAAGGTTTAAATATTATGATGAAAGTTCTAAAATTAGAATGATCATCGACAGTCTGAATCATAAAGGTACGGGAGATTTTGCAGCACAAAAACTTGATTTAATCACTAAATCAACTGCCAAAGTTTCTCTGTTTATGGACAAAGTAAATTATATGAATAATGTTCTATTAACTTTAGATGCTGTTCTGGGAATTGATTTAGACCAAAGTAAATATACTTTTAAAGAGAATAAAGCTTTGATCAATAAATTACCATTGGAGTTTGATGGATTTATCCAATTAGTGGATAATGGTCAGCAATATGATTTAAAATTCAAAACACCAACTTCTAGTTTCCAAAACTTTCTGGGCTTGATTCCTTCTGCTTATTCAGGGAGTTTAGCTAATGTTAAAACAACGGGTGATTTTACTGTAATCGGTTTTGCAAAAGGACTATATTCTGATAAAACAGTTCCTAAATTTAATATCGCTATTGCATCCAATAATGCTTCTTTTCATTATCCAAATTTGCCAAAATCAGTACAGAATATTGTAATTGATACTAAAATCATCAACGAAACCGGTGTTTTAAACGATACTTATGTCAGCTTAGATAAATTGTCTTTCAGAATTGATCAAGATATTTTTAACGCTAAAGCTAACATTAAAAACATCACAGAAAACCCTTTGGTAAATGCAGAATTAAAAGGAATCATTAATTTGGGAAATGTTTCAAAAGCCTATCCTGTGAAATTAGAAAAGCCTTTATCCGGTATTTTAAAAGCAGACTTGGTTACCAAATTTGACATGAAATCTGTTGAAACAAATCAATACGAAAAGATGCAGAATTCTGGTAACATGACTCTGACTGGTTTCAAATATGTAGACGAAACAAACAAAACTATTAATATCAATAAGGCCGTTGTTCAATTTAACAACACCCAAATTAATTTGCAGGAATTAGAGGCTACTACAGGAAAAACAGACTTAAAGGTAAATGGGGTTTTAGAAAATTTCTATGGTTTTATGTTTAAGAAACAAGAGCTTAAAGGAAATTTCAATATGCAGTCCAATCAATTTGTAGTTTCTGATTTTATGTCAGCCCAAACGGCTAAAGCGGATGAGAAACCAAAAGAAGCAATAAAAATCCCAGCTTTTCTTAATTGTACTTTGACAGCAAAAGCAAATACAGTCGTATATGACAATTTAAACTTGAAAAATGTTTCTGGAAAGATGATTATAAAGGATCAAAGGGTGATTTTAGAAAACATAAAATCATCTCTATTTGACGGACTAATTACTGCTAGCGGATCTGTTTCAACTAAAGAAGCTATTCCGGTTTTTAATATGAGTTTAGGCATGAGCCAATTGGACATTCAGCAAACTTTTACCCAATTGGATATGATGAAAAAAATTGCTCCAATTGCAGGAGTAATTAACGGAAAGTTGAATAATACCATTCATTTATCAGGTAATTTAGATGCAAAAGAAATGACTCCTAATCTAAATTCGATATCAGGGGATTTAGCCGGACAATTACTTTCTACAACACTAAATTCTTCGAATTCTGAGCTTTTGAAAACTTTAGGATCAAACTTAAAATTTATTGATTTACAAAAAATAAATTTGAATAATTTAAAAATCGCCTTAGCATTTAAGGATGGAAAAGTTGATGTAAAGCCTTTCGAAATAAAATATGAAGATATAAAAGTCACTGTTGGCGGTCAGCACGGTTTTGATCAGAACATGAATTACAACTTAAAACTAGATGTTCCTGCAAAATATTTAGGAACAGAAGCCAATAAAATAATCGCCAAACTAAGTCCAGCTGAAGCCGATAAATTAGAAAATATTCCAATAAATGCTTTACTAACAGGTAATTTTAAAAGCCCAAAAGTGAGTACCGACATGAAAGTAGCACTTACCAATTTAGCAAATCAATTGGTAAAACAACAAAAAGAAAAATTGATTAATCAAGGAAGTAGCGCTTTAAGCAAACTTTTAAAAAGCGAAACTAAAAAAGACAGCACGCAAGCTAAAACTCCAGTTAAAGAAGATATAAAAACAAAAGCAAATGATTTACTGAATAATTTTTTTGGTAAAAAGAAAAAAGAATAATATATACAAATAGAGCAACGGCCTAAAAATTTTAATAATTTTAGGCCGTTTTTTTACACCTCAATTCTGACTACATACCCTTCTGAACTTCGGATATTAAAAACAGTTCCATCTTCAAAAATTAAATATTGTCCTTTTATTCCCATCAATTTGCCTTTAAAGTTAGGTGTCTTTTCAAGACTCAAACTATTAATTTTTGTAGGATAGGATAAAACTGGATAATGCATCTCATACAAATCATTTTTATCGGAATAGAAGAAATCACGAACCTCTTCTGGTAACAGCATTTTCAACTTCTGCTTCTCTTCAATTAAATCGGTGGTCGCAATATCATTAGTCAACATTTTACGCCAATTGGTTTTGTCTACAAAATGATTTTTAAGGGCGACCTCTGTAATTCCGGCTAAATAACGATTGGGCACTTCGACAATTGAAAGCGCTTTTTCTGCACCTTGGTCAATCCAACGCGTTGGAACCTGTGTATCTCTTGTCACGCCAACCTTGACT
>CANEZU010000046.1 GCA_947444255.1 Flavobacteriaceae bacterium
TCAAACTTTGTAATTATTTCCAAATTGCTTACGGTGAAGGAATTAATGAGCAATTTACGTTTAAACTGAATCATTTTTGTAATCGATATGGATTCCCTACTTTGAAAACATTCAATGCAATGCAATTTCTGGACAGACAAGGTATCATAAATTTATCCCAGGAATTTTCTGAAAAAATAACACTTCAATTTCTAATTTCATCCAAAGAATTAATTCGATATATGAGTTTAAATTCAAATGATGAAGAAATAATCTTGGCTATTTTAAGAACCTATCCCGGAATTTATGAAACCCAAACTGCATTCAATTTACCCTTAATTGCCCGAAAATCAAATCGCGAAGAAGCTGTAATACAAACCGTTTTACAAAAACTAGAAGAGAAAGGAATTATTGACTATCATAAAAAAAATAATGATGCGGCATTAATTTTTAACGAAATCCGCGAAGATGAACGAACTATTAATCGAGTTTCTAAATATCTAGAAAACCAAAACCAATTGAAAAAAGAACAACTTCAATCGGTAATCAACTACATAACAGATAATAAAAAATGTAAGAATAAATTAATTCTGAATTATTTTGGAGAAAAAATTAAGGAAGATTGTGGCATTTGTTCGTATTGTATTTCGAAAAAGAAAAAGAAAATAGATCTAAACTCCTTATCAGAAAAAATATTAAGCTTGCTAAAAGCAGAAGATCTTAATTCAAGAGAAATTCAAAATAAAACAAAAGAAGAACCAAAGGCAATTATCTTTGTACTTCAACAATTACTGGAAAATAATCGCATTAGGATAAAACCTAACAATAAATATACTATAAAATTATAATGGAAAAATTACGAATTATTTTTATGGGAACTCCTGATTTTGCTGTCGGAATTCTGGACACCATAATCAAAAAGAACTACGAAGTTGTTGGTGTAATAACGGCTGCAGATAAACCTGCAGGACGTGGTCAAAAAATAAAATACTCTGCCGTTAAAGAATATGCTTTAGCCAATAACTTGAATTTATTACAACCCACTAATTTAAAAGACGAGGATTTCTTAGCAGAATTAAAATTATTGAATGCCAATTTGCAGATCGTAGTTGCTTTTAGAATGTTACCTAAACTAGTCTGGGAAATGCCTAAACTAGGAACTTTTAATCTACATGCTTCGCTATTACCAAACTACCGTGGTGCTGCGCCAATCAATTGGGCAATTATAAATGGCGAGACTAAAACGGGGGTAACTACTTTCTTTATAGATGATAAAATTGATACAGGAGCTATGATTCTGAGTTCTGAAATTGAAATTTCACCCAATGAGAATGCTGGATATTTACATGATCGATTAATGAGACTTGGAAGCGAAACTGTGATACAAACCTTATCTTTAATAGAAAATGGAACTGCAAATCCAACTATTCAAAAAGAAAATGAGGAAATTAAGACTGCTTTTAAATTAAACAAAGAGAACTGTAAAATTGATTGGAATAAACCCGGAATCGAAATTCACAATTTAATTAGAGGATTATCTCCATATCCAACGGCTTGGTCTTTATTAAAGGATAATGATCAAGAATGGAATGTGAAAATTTATGAGGCAGAATATCGTATCGAAGAACATCGGGAAAACATCGGAAGAATTAAAACTACTAAAAAAGAATTAAAGATTTTTGTTGAAGGTGGAATACTTGAAATTAAGAATCTACAATTTCCAGGTAAAAAGAAAATGACAGTTCAAGAATTATTAAATGGTATGGTTTTCTCAGAAAACGCAATTGTTTGTTAGGTTGCGGTAACAGTGAAACGACGATAATTTTGACAAAAACAACTAACTTTATCAACAAAACGATTGACTTATTAACAAAAGAAGTAAAAACCTCTGAAAACGCTTGCTCACTAAGGAAATCCTTTTAAATTTGTTTAAGTAACATAATGTTTAACCAACAATTAATAACTATTATTATGAACAAATCAGAATTAATCGATGCTATCGCTGCTGACGCAGGAATTACTAAAGCTGCTGCAAAATTAGCTTTAGAATCATTTTTAGGTAATGTAGGTGGTACTTTGAAAAAAGGTGGAAGAGTTTCTTTAGTTGGATTCGGATCATGGTCTGTATCTAACAGAGCTGCAAGAGATGGTAGAAACCCTCAAACAGGAAAAACTATTAAAATTGCTGCAAAAAATGTAGTGAAATTTAAAGCTGGAGCAGAACTAGAAGGTTCAGTAAACTAGTATTAAAAGCAATATAAATTAAAAGCCTTCCGTTGGAAGGCTTTTTTTATGCAATCATCGATTTTATTTGGCTTCAATTAGGTTTATTTAATAAATTTAATTAAAAATAAATAAAGATGATAACAACTAACTTAAAAAAAGGAAAATTGCTAATTGCAGAACCTTCTCTAATTAGTGATTTGTCATTCAATAGATCGGTAGTTCTATTGACTGATTACAATTCAGACGGCTCAATAGGTTTTATCATCAATAAACCCTTAAAATATACTATTAAAGACCTTGTACCTGGTGTTAATGCTAGTTTTACTATTTACAACGGCGGGCCTATCGAACAAGACAATCTTTATTTTATTCATAATGTTCCGGAACTAATCATCAATAGCATTGAAATTTCATATGGCATATATTGGGGTGGTAATTTTGAATTAGCACGAACATTAATTAATGAGGGAAAAATAAAAAATGAAAATATTCGTTTTTTCTTAGGATATACTGGTTGGGAAGCTGATCAGCTCGAAAGTGAAATGTATTCCAATCAGTGGATTATTACCGATAATTTATATAAAAACAAAATAATCGGAAAATCAGCTACTGATTTTTGGAAAAAAGAGATTATCGAAATTGGTGGCGATTATATGATTTGGTCAAATGCTCCTGAAAATCCAATCCTCAATTAAACTAATCGAATAAGCGCATTAATTCTTTGAACTAAATCGTTGGCAAAAGTGGTTTTGTACTCTTTTTTTCTGTATTTTGTTATAGGCTGAATTCCTTTAATAACATTAGTTATAAATAATTCATCTGCCTTTTGGAGATCAAATGGAGAAATCGGCTCCTCAACAACTTCAATATTATCCATTTTATTTGCAATTAATAAAATCTGTTTTCTCATTATCCCATTTAAACATCCTTCAGAAATTGGCGGACTTATTAATTTTGTACCCATCAACATAAATAGATTGCCTTGTAGGGCTTCAATAACATTTTTACTGTCATTGATAAGAAAACAATTGTCTAATCCGTTTTCATGTGCAAAAATACTTGCCGTGATATTAATTATTTTATTCGTCGTTTTAATAGTAGAAAGCAGCTGTTTTGCAACATAGAAGTCTTTGTACAAATCAACTTCATAATTCGTTTTTTCGATGGAATAAAATGGTTTTTCTATAGGAGAGGTGTTTATTAAAAACGAGACCGAATTTGTTTCAGGCAAATAGTAACCCCCATTATTTCTATAAACGGTAATTCGTGCTCTAGCAGATGATGCACAATTATTGGTTATAGTAACCAACAATATCTGTTGTTCTAAATATTCCATCGTAAAATTCATTGGAATATCCATTCTAACAATTCTCATCGCAGCCATCAATCTAAAATAATGATCCTCTAAAAATAAGATTTTGTTATCTAATATTTTAACGGTTTCAAAAACTCCGTCGCCATAAAGAAAGGCTCTATTGTTAACTAATAAATTTTCGGTTGAAGAAACTAGTGTTCCATTAAAATTAATCATAAAAATATACTCGAATTAAATTCCGAGCAAAGATAAGTCTAATTAAATAAAAACCTAGACAGATCCAATTACATGTTTAAGATCCGAAATTTGATTTTCCCATAATAGTTTTGCTTCATCAATTTCATCTGCTACAGCAAAATCAATGATCATTAATGATACATCTTTTGTTATTTCATCTTCGAGGATTCGCAATTCAAAAAAATAATCAGTATCTTTTTTATTATCATCAATCCATCTGAATTTAATTTTTTCTCCTGTTTTTTTTGAGGAAAGTCTGGCATTTTCTTCTGAATCGTTCCAAATGAAAGTGAAAAATTCTCCTCTGGAATTTACATTATCCGCAAACCATTCTGACAAACCTGAAGGAGTTGAAATATATTGATATAACAACTGTGGTGAAGAATTAATTGGAAATTCTAATTCGTATCTTGATTTCATGTCCATGTTAGGTCTGTAATTTTTTGGAAATATATATAATATAAAATCAAAAAAAAAGCGTTTTTAAAAATAAAAATATTTTATCAATTTATATTTGCTAACAGGGATTAAAATTTTATATTTGCACCCGCATTGACAGGTAGCTGTCACTAAAATAATGGCGAGGTAGCTCAGTTGGTTAGAGCGCAGGATTCATAACCCTGAGGTCACGGGTTCAACTCCCGTCCTCGCTACAAAAACCCCAAACAACTAGTTTGGGGTTTTTTTATGAGATTTATTCAAAATAAAAAACCATTTTATTAAAAATAGTATTTGTACTACGTTAATTTAATAGGATTTAATAGTAATAAATAACTTTTTATCAGCAATCACTTATTGTACGAAAAGTTTTAATTTAGACTTAAATTTTTTAAAGTCTAAATTCCACTACTTAAAAAACGAATACCGTTTACTTTTAAAGATAGCAATTTAGGATTGCGATCTTATTTGGTCGTTATTAAAATTACCCCGTTCGAAGCTTGAGCGCCATAAATAGAAGCGGCTCCATCTTTAAGAACACTTACACTTTTTACTTCATTAGGCAAAATATAATCGATACTTGATACTATCATTCCATTTACCACAAATAAAGGGTCTGAAATGTTCCGAATAGAACTAGTCCCTCGTATTGTAATTTTGTTGTCTCTTGTAATGGTTACGCCCGGCAAACGACCTCTTAAAAGTTCATATATAGACCGATAATTATTTACCACTTTTTCAGTATCCATACTTTGTTTCACATTTGCCTCATATTTTTGATTCACCTTAGAATATCCCAAACTAACAGTATCATCTTTTTTAGACTTCTTCTTTTGACTAGTCTCCGATTCTAGATACATGAAATTCATCACCGTTTCGTTATTAAATTTTGAAGACAATAATCCATATTCATTAGAGTACACATTGATTGTATTTACTTTTTCAGGAAGGGAAACTTCGAACTCTCCTTTTCTATTCGTTACCACTTTTGAATTAATAGAATCCAGGAAGATTTTAGCTTTAGCAATTGGTTCGTTTGCACTATTCATTACCTTTCCGCTTAGCGTTTTTTGAGAATAACCAATAGAGAGAAAAAGTAAAAAAACGAACAAAATAAAATTAGAAATTTTCATAATTTATTGATTTATAATTATATCAAATGTAATTAAATAATAGATTCTAACACAAATTAATACTTTTATAAATCAAAATATTAAAATAATTGCCCTTTTACAGGTCTTTTTAGAGTCAACAGTATTTATTGCAATAGAAATGCCAAAAAAAAAGCCTAATTACATAAAATGAAGTAATTAGGCTTTTTTAGATTCTATTTTTTTTATTTAAACCGCTGATAATCTATCTTTTAATTCCTCGAAAGATAATGAAAATTGCTCCCCACTTACTAAATCTTTCAAACCAAATTTTCCAGCTTTCATTTCTGATTCCCCAATAATTACAGCAAAAGGAATTTTACGTTTATCAGCATAAGTGAACTGCTTGCCTATTTTTGAGGCTTCCGGATACAATTCTACTTTTATATTATGGGCTCTTAATTTACTAATTGCTTGCATAGCATAATACGCCTCCTGTTCTCCATAATTGAGGAACAATGCTTTTGAACTTGTTATAACCGTTTGAGGGAACAAATTTAATTCATCAATCACTAAATAAATTCGATCTAATCCAAAGGAAATCCCAACACCACTCATATCTTTTAACCCAAAAATCCCTGTCAAATCATCATATCTTCCACCGCCACCAATCGAACCCATGGCAACCGCTTTAGGCGGAGCTACTTCAAATATAGCACCTGTATAATAATTTAACCCTCGAGCCAAAGTAACATCCAAATCTAAAACAGAAGTGGATAAACCTAAGTTTTTTAAGTTGTCACAAATAAACCGAAGTTCTGCAATTCCTTTCATGCCCTCCTCAGACGAGGCCAACAAAATGCGAAGCTGGTCTAATTTCTCTATTATCGTTCCGGTGAAATTAAAAAGCGGGGCTACTTTTTTAATAGCATCTTCAGAAATTCCTTTTTCGATCATTTCTTTTTTTACACCCTCTGCTCCTATTTTGTCTAATTTGTCAAGAGCAACCGTAAAATCGATTAATTTATCTTTAGCGCCAATCACTTCGGCAATTCCAGAAAGTATTTTCCGATTATTAATTTTAATAGTAACTCCTTCTAATCCCAAGGCTGTAAAAACAGAATCGTACAATTGTAACAACTCTACTTCCTGCCATAGTGAAGTGGACCCCACAACGTCAGCATCACATTGAAAAAATTCTCTAAACCTTCCTTTCTGAGGTCGATCAGCACGCCAAACGGGTTGAATCTGGTATCTTTTGAATGGAAATTCAATTTCATTTTGGTGTTGCACCACATATCTTGCAAACGGAACAGTCAAATCATAACGCAATGCTTTTTCAGAAATGCTAGAAGTCAATTTAATACTTTCTTTGTTTTCGAGCGCTTTTTCATCGGCTTTCGCCAAATAATCGCCTGAATTAAGGATCTTAAATATTAACCGATCTCCTTCTTCACCATATTTACCCATAAGGGTTTCTGAATTTTCAAAAGAAGGGGTTTCGATGGGTTGAAAACCATATTTTTCGAAATTATTTTTTATTATTGAAATGATGTATTGTCGCTTTGCTACCTCAATTGGGGAGAAATCTCTGGTTCCTTTTGGAATACTCGGTTTTGATGCCATGCCTTTTTAATTGGATTATTCTATTCAAAAACGCCTTCTGAAATAAATCGAAAGGCTCTAATTATTTTATTAGCCCTTATGAATGTGGAAATCCCACGCTTTTTAGCCTGGATCGAAACAAACAGCAGGAATATGATTTCTAAAGAAGCCTAAAATAACCGCTCCTAAAAAAAACAGTACAAATATCTTATTTTAAAAATAAATAATGAGTCTTCTAAAACAAACTTGTAACAAAATTTGTAATTTCGTGTCAAATTGTGATGATGTTCAAATTATTTAAAGAAAATGTTCGAATCGCACTGAGTTCTATTAAGACTCAATTGTTGCGAACTATATTGACGGTGCTGATTATTGCTATTGGAATAACCGCATTGGTTTGTATTCTGACCGTAGTAGCCGCTTTAGAAAACACACTTTCTAGTGATTTTGCCTCTATGGGCGCCAATACTTTTAACATTGACCAATACGATAGTTCGCAAAGGTTGAGACGAAACGAAGAGCGAAAAGTAGACAACCCAATAATATCATACCCTGAAGCCAATGCTTTTAAGCAAAAATACGATTATCCTTTTACCCATACTTCTCTTTCCTTCACAGCTACATCGGGTGCAGAAGTAAAATTTGAATCTAAGAAAACGGATCCTGAAATTACTATTTTAGGAGTAGACGAATACTTTTTACTGAATTCAGGATTAGAAACTACTAAAGGACGGAATTTTACCGGTTTTGACATTGCTAATAACACCTACTCCTGTGTTGTGGGTTCCGATTTTGAGAAAAATTTATTTGCAGACGTCAATCCTATAGATAAGATTATTTCCATTCGAGGGGCAAAATTTAAAATAATTGGAGTACTAAAAGAAAAAGGATCCACTTTTGGAAACAGTCAGGATTTAAGGGTTTTAATACCGATTCAAGTAGCGCGATCTTTGTTTACTGCTCCTGATATTAATTATACAATGAGCGTAATGGTAGACAAAAAAGAACTGTTGAATCAGGCAGTTGAAAGCGCAAATAGCACGATGCGGCGCGTTAGAAAATTAAGTCCAGTAAAAGATAATAATTTTGGTATTTCACGAAGTGACGATCTGATTAATAAAATTTTGAGTATCACCCAATATCTAGGGGTTTCAGCCTGGATTATTGGAATTATAACCATTTTTGGTTCTTCGATAGCATTAATGAATATCATGCTCGTTTCGGTAACAGAAAGAACACGAGAAATAGGAGTTAGAAAAGCTTTAGGAGCTAAAAGAAGCACCATTGCTATTCAATTTTTTATGGAGACTTTAGTAATTGGCCAATTAGGTGGATTATTAGGTGTGATTTTAGGAATTTCGGCCGGTTTTGGAATAGCAACCGCTATAAATTTTATTTTTGTAATTCCATGGGGCGCCATAATCGCAGCTTTTATAACTACTTTCGTTGTTGCTATAGTTTCCGGCTCTTATCCTGCCTTGAAAGCATCAAAATTAGATCCTATTGAAGCACTTCGATACGAATAAAAACAAGTACATCTATTTCAATTCCGCTTTAATCATTCTGTTATTTCCATAAATATCCTGGCGTAATTCTATATTTATGAAATCTTTATCCCGAAGTAAATATAGCATTTCCTTGCCAAGATATTGATTAATTTCAAAATACAATTGACCTTTTTCGGATAGAAATTTCTGGGCCAAATCGGCTATTTTTTTATAGAAAATCAAAGCGTCATCATCTGCTACAAAAAGGGCCAAATGAGGTTCATTTGACAAAACGTTATTCATTATTTCGGCTTTTTCTAAATTCCGAACATAAGGTGGATTGGAAACTATAATGTCGAAAAACTGTTCTAAATCATTTGTTTCAAGAATGTTTTTTTCGATAAAAACTACATCTACTTTATTGGTTTCAGCATTTTCTTTAGCTACAGCCAGTGCATTTGAAGAAACATCAAGTGCATAAACTTCAGCATTTTGAATGTTTTTAGCCAACGAAATTGCAATACAACCGCTTCCTGTACCAATATCAAGTATTCGTAACGGCTCATCCCAATAGTCGTTTTTATGATTCAGAATAATCCAATCTACCAATTCTTCAGTTTCTGGTCTTGGTATTAAGACAGTTGGATTAACTCGAAAATCCAAACCATAAAAATTAGTGCTGCCTAAAATATATTGAATAGGAATTTCAAGTTTAAGTTTTTCTAGAATCGAATTCCAATTTAATAAATCTAATTCCGTAAAAAGTAAATCGGTATGGAGTGCTAGATCTATTCTTCTAAAATTATGCTTGTTTTCAAGAATTAAATAAAAAAAACTTTCTACCTCTCCAACATCATATAATTGGCTAAGTTCTTGAATAAAAAAATTTCGATAGTCTTTAATTAACATTTCTTTCCTCTAAATTTACAATTCTTTTATCATCCAAATAGGGCAAGAATTATGACCTGTATTCCCCAAAGGAGCTTCCAAATATTCAAAACCTACTTTCTTATACAGCAATTGAGCCTCTTCCATAAAGGGCATCGTTTCAAGATAGCATTTTTCAAAACCAAATCCCTTAGCCTTAGCCAAACAAATATCCATCATTTTTCTACCTAATCCAAGACCACGAGACTCGGGAAGAAAATACATTTTTTGTAATTCACAGATGTTTTCTAAAGAGTTTTCTAACTGCATAATTCCCGCACCGCCTACTATTTTTCCTTCCAACTCTGCTATATAATAAACAGCTTTTGGAATAAGATAGGTTTCAAACAAAAAATCTAAATGAGGATCAGCATAGGCTGTGCCTACTTTAGGCACATTCATTTCTATCAAAACAGATCTAATTACTTCCGCAATAGCAGCATTATCCTCGTTTTGAATTTCTCTAATTATTATAGTATTCATTGTAAAACTAATATCTTATTTTTGTGGGGTGAAGATACATGAAAAATACATAAGCCGTTGCATCGAGTTGGCCAAAAATGGTTTGGGAACAACCTATCCTAATCCTTTGGTAGGCAGTGTAATTGTTTATGAAAATAAAATTATTGGTGAAGGTTGGCATAAAAAATCAGGAGAATCTCATGCCGAAGTAAACGCCATAAATTCGGTAAAAGACAAATCTTTATTGAATAAAGCTACAATTTATGTCAGTTTAGAACCCTGTAGTCATTTTGGAAAAACACCACCTTGCTCTGATTTGATTATTAAAAATAAAATCCCAAATGTGGTAATTGGAACAGTTGATCCAAATATAAAAGTCGCCGGAAATGGTATAAAAAAACTAGTAGAAGCCGGTTGCAATCTAACTGTTGGAATTCTTGAAGAAAAATGCAACGACCTAAACAAACGTTTTTTTACTTTTCATGAAAAGAAAAGACCTTATGTGATTTTAAAATGGGCTGAAAGTAAAGATGGTTATATTGCTCCAAAAACAAAATTAGAGCAGAAACCCGTTTGGATCACAAATGAATTTTCAAGACAATTGGTTCACAAATGGAGAAGCGAGGAACAGGCAATACTAGTAGGAACTCAAACTGTCATTGATGATAATCCAAGATTAGACGTTAGAGATTGGTCAGGAAATAATCCAGTTCGAATAGTTTTAGATCAAAATAATAGAATTCCAAAAGAAAGTCATATATTTGATAATCTAGCAAAAACAATGGTGCTTTCTGCAAGAGAAATTGATTATAGCAGAAAAATCGCTATTCAAATCACAAATTTCCTATTTGAAAACAATCTACAATCAGTGATTATTGAAGGTGGAAGACAAACACTCCAAACCTTTATTGATGAAAATTTATGGGATGAAGCCCGGGTTTTCAAAGGGAATGCCGTATTCGAAAATGGTACTAAAGCTCCCGTTTTGAATTCGAATCAGGTGAAAAAATATTCTATCGCAAAAGAGAAACTTTTAATATTTAGAAATTATGATTAATACCATTATATTCGATTTTGGAGATATTTTTGTCAATCTGGAAAAAGAAAAAATGACAAGAGAATTCGAAAAATTAGGTTTGTATGAATCTAATGAAGAATTAATTGAAATGAATAACCTTTTTGAAAAAGGAAAAATTTCAGAATTAGAATTTATTGAAAGCTTCAAAAAATACATGCCTGATGCGGGTCTAAATGAAATTAGAGAAGCCTGGAAAAAAATTATTGGAGATTTTCCTTTATATCGATTAGAATTCCTACAAATGCTCACTAGCAAATACCGGCTTTTTTTATTGAGCAATACCGATGCCATTCATATTGATTATTTTGAGCATAAAGTAGGTCAATCTTTTTCCAGAGATTTTTACCAATGTTTTGAAAAAGTATACTTTTCCTTTGAAATGGGCATGCGAAAACCCGAAGCAGCCATTTTTAATTGTTTACTTAAAAACCATGATTTGTCACCTAAACGTACTTTGTTTATTGATGACAAGAAAGAAAATACAGATGTTGCCGAATCCCTAGGAATCCAAGTCTGGAATTTACAGGTTGGTCAAGAAGATGTGGTTCATTTATTTGAAAAAAACTTACTATAAGCATACTTATAAATTCAATTGAAAACGAAAGATACTTACAGAACAATTGAATTTGCTACTGATGAAATTCTATTAAAAGAAAAAAGTAGCAAATTTTACGGTTATTCATTCCCATTAAACACCGAGGAAGAAGTCAAATCACATATTGAATCTTTACGAAAAAAACACACTCACGCAGTTCATTTTTGTTATGCTTTCCAAATCGGCACAGAAAATATCCATTATAGAGTTAATGACGATGGAGAACCAAGCAGTACTGCTGGAATGCCAATCTACGGGCAAATTAAATCGTTTGAACTTACCAACCTACTTCTAGTTATCGTACGTATTTTTGGAGGAACAAAATTAGGTGTCGGAGGATTAATAAGCGCCTACAAAACCGCAGCTCAAATGACTTTAGAATCGGCATCAATAATTGAAAAGACAATTGATATTCATTATGAAATTGTATTTGATTACAAAAATATGAATAAAGTAATGCGAATAATCAAAGAACGAAATATTGAAATTCTAAGTCAAAAGATGGAAATAAATTGTGAAATTCTGATTTCTGTACGCAAAAAAAATGCCGAAATTATCTTCGACATTTTTGATACTATGTTTGAAATAAAAATTAGATTAATAAATCAAAATTAAAACTTCATAATATCTAAAATATATTGCGGAGGAACAATTGGTTTTCCTGTTTTTAAGGAGACAAAAACCAAAATAAATTGAGCAGTTGTTAATAACTCTTCCTGTTCATTCCAAATTTCACACTCAAATTCGATCTTAACTGTGCTATAATTTTTAAATTTTGTCTTAACAACAAGCAAGTCATCATATCGAGCAGGTTTTTTATAATTTAAAGTCATTGATACGATAGGTAAAGCTATTCCACTTTCTTCTAGACTTTTATAAGAAACTCCTTTATTTCTAAGCCATTCAACCCTTCCGATTTCAAAATACGGTATGTAATTACCGTGGTAAACAACTCCCATTTGATCTGTTTCTGAATAACGAACTCGAACCTCAATTTGATGATATTTCATATTTATTTTACTATATTTGTGCTTCTAATAAAGTCGTAAACATTGTCTTACAACAATATTTTTGAAAAAACAATACCTATTTTATTTTTTTTAACGTTTTTTTGTTCACATATTTGTTATCCTAAAAAAATGTAATAAACGTATTTATTTTCTCACTTTAAGGAACCCATTTAAAAAAAACAAATTTAACTTATTTTATGAGCAAAACGGCACAATCTGTATGGGAAAATTGTCTCTTATTCATTAAGGACAATATTCAAGACCAAGCCTACAAAACTTGGTTCGAACCGATTAAGTCTGTTGAGCTGACTGACAACGCATTGTACATTCAGGTTCCTAGTAAATTTTTTTACGAATGGCTTGAAGAACATTATGTTAAATTGTTAAAAGTTGCATTAACCAAAGAACTTGGAAAAAATGCCAAGTTACTTTACAAAATTAAAATGGAAAATACCTATGGCAACAAACAACCGTTCATGGAACAGTTACCAAGCGCACATAGAAGTTCCATCAAATCACAAGAAGTAGACGCCCCTTTTAAAAATTTAAGTCCCGAATTAAAAAATCCTTTTGTAATTCCGGGGATTCGTAATTTAAAAATAGAGTCGCAACTAAACGCTAATTATAGTTTTGATAATTTCCTAGAAGGAGACTCAAACAGACTTGCACGTTCTGCAGGAATGGCTGTAGCCAACAAGCCTGGAGGAACCTCTTTTAACCCTCTTTTAATTTTTGGCGGTGTTGGTCTTGGAAAAACCCATTTAGCTCACGCAATTGGTGTTGAAATAAAAGACAAATACCCTGAGAAAACAGTATTATACATTTCTGCAGAAATTTTTACTCAACAATACATCGATTCTGTTAAGAAAAATAACCGTAATGATTTTATACATTTCTACCAATTAATAGATGTTTTAATAATTGATGATGTTCAATTCCTATCTGGAAAATCAGGAACTCAAGATGTGTTTTTTCATATTTTTAATTATTTACACCAAAATGGAAAACAAGTAATTCTTACTTCAGATAAAGCGCCTGTTGACATGCAGGATATCGAACAAAGATTACTTTCTCGTTTTAAATGGGGACTTTCAGCTGAATTACATCAGCCTGATTACGAAACTAGAATTTCTATCTTAAAAAATATTTTATATCGTGATGGTGTAGAAATACCAGAAGAAATTATAGAGTATGTAGCCCGAAATATAAAATCTAATGTTAGAGAACTCGAAGGAGCTATTATTTCTTTGATCGCTCAATCCTCTTTTAACAAAAAAGAAGTTAATCTTGAA
>CANEZU010000047.1 GCA_947444255.1 Flavobacteriaceae bacterium
CCACAGACTTATGTTGCGAATATCTTTTATGCAAATGCAGAAGATTTTAAAAAACAGACTCATACGATTTACAATGATTCCAAAATAGAATTTACCGTTTTAAAATAAAATCTAAGTTGACCTATAAAAAAAAAGCCATTTCCTTAATTTAGGAAATGGCTTTTTGGTTTTATAAATGCTATTATTTTTGATTGTATCTCCCTTTGTATTTTTGGTTTAGTTTGGTTTGGTAGGTGTCCAAACTAATCATTCTTCCTTGTATGAAGGCTTCCGTTAGTTTATTGGTTCTCATATCCAAAGCATCTCCTTCTGATATGAAAAGAGTCGCATCTTTACCAGTTTCCAAACTACCACATTGGGCATCAATTCCTAATAATTTTGCTGTGTTCGAAGTAATCAATTGTAAAGCTTGTTCTTTGTCTAGTCCATAAGCAACGCAAGTTCCTGCATAAAAAGGTAGGTTTCTAACATTCATTCGCTCATGAGCACCAGTGTTTTCAAGACCCACAACTACTCCTTTGTCAGTAAGCAATTTGGCTAATTTGTATGGTAAATTCACATCATCATCATCCTTTTCAGGTAGATCATGAACGCGTTTAAGCAGAACTCCAATCTTATTTTTGTTTAAAACGTCAGCGATTTTGTAGGCTTCATAACCACCTACAATAACCATTTTTTGAACGCCATTATCTTTAGCCAATTGAATCGCATCAATAATTTGTTTTGCTTCATCGGCATGAACATATAGAATTTGACTACCGTCAAAGAGCCCTTTTGAAGCTTCTAAGATTAAATTACGGTCTTTGGATTCAGCTCCTAAATAAGCTTTAGAATTCATAAGTAAAGTATTTAATTCTTCCAATTGCTTGCTGTATTCTTTGTTCGTTTCTAAAACACCAGGTTCATAACGAGATCCGCTTCTTTTAAAAGTCGCTGGAAAATTAACGTGAATTCCATCATTTTCTTTAATCACCGCCGATTCCCAATTCCAGGCATCGAGTTGAACGATCGAAGAAGTTCCTGAAATTCGACCACCACGAGGGGTGATTTGAGCCATCAAAACACCGTTTGGACGCGCCATTTCAATCATTTTTGATTCGGCATTGTAAGCTACAATACTTCGTACATTAGGATTTATTTCACCAATTTCTTCTTCATCATCAGAAGATTTTACCGCATCAATTTCAACTAATCCCAAACTAGAGTTAGGGGCAATAAAACCAGGATAAACATGTTTTCCAGAAGCGTTAATGGTCGTGTCATAAGCATCTTTAGCCAGTTTTATTGTTCTGGCATCAGCGACTAAAGTTAATTTTCCGTCCTTAAATCCAATGGCACTGTTTTCAATAATTTTTCCATTACCCAAATGGGCCGTTGCATTCAAAATCAAAATCGATTTTGTTTGTTTTGGTGCGGGTACTTGTTGTGCATTTATGGAAAGCGAGAGGATGCTTGCCAAGGCTAAAATATATATTTTTCTCATCTGATTTTTTTTATTTTATTGTTCTAAAGTATCACAATGGTATTCCTTTTTAATTCCTTTTTTAGGTTCCTGAGTGTTCATTCCTTTGTTTTTTTCCTGTAACAATTGTCCGATTAATTCAGCACGTTCCTTTGAATTCGCTAATTTTTGAGCCTCTTCTTTTTGGGAGTCGTAGTAAACAACACCTTCAATAAGTGTTTTTTCGGCCTTGGAATAAATAGATAATGGATTCGTACTCCAAAGTACGATATCAGCATCTTTTCCTACTTTAACGCTTCCTACTTTATTGTCGATATGCAATAGTTTTGCCGGATTAAGAGTTACAAATTTCCAAGCTTCTTCTTCAGAGACATTACCATATTTAACCGCCTTAGCTGCTTCCTGATTTAATCTGCGAGACATTTCGGCATCATCAGAATTGTAGGCCACCACTATTCCTTGATTGTGCATGATAGGACCGTTAAACGGAATTGCATCATTTACCTCAAATTTATAACCCCACCAGTCAGAAAAGGTTGAAGCTCCTACACCGTGTTTCTTCATTTCATCTGCTACCTTATAACCTTCCAGAATATGTGTAAAGGTGTTGACTTTGAAATCAAATTTATCGGCAACATTCATCAACATCAGAATTTCAGTTGCTACATAGGAATGACAACTAATAAAGCGCTCTGTATTTAATATTTCAGCTAAAGTCTGTAATTCCAGATCTTTTCTTGGTGCTTTTTTACCTTTTTTAGAATTTGAATTGTACGCTTTCCAACTAGCATCATATTCTTTAGCCCGTTGAAAATAATCAGTAAAAACTTGTTCTACACCCATTCTAGTCTGTGGAAAACGTGTTGGATTATTAGTTCCCCAATTGGATTGTTTTACATTTTCTCCTAGAGCAAATTTGATAAATTTAGGTTGGTCTTTATACAGCATTTCCTCTGCCGACATTCCCCATTTCCATTTCACAATTGCAGATTGACCACCAATAGGATTAGCAGAACCATGTAACAATTGAGAAGTAGTTACGCCTCCGGCTAATTCTCTGTAAATATTGATGTCTTCAGAATTGACTACATCCTGGATGCTAACTTCAGCACTTGAATTATGGCCGCCTTCATTGACTCCATTTGAAATGGCAATATGAGAGTGTTCATCAATAATTCCGCTTGTCAAATGTTTTCCTTTGGCATCAATAGTTTGCGCCGAAGCATCTGATAAGTTTTTTCCAACAGCGGCTATTTTACCGTTTTTAACTAATACATCAACATCTTCTAAAATACCGGCTTCTTCATTTGTCCAAACAGTAGCATTTTTAAATAAAATAGTTTGTTGTTTTGGTTTTTCTAAATTTCCAAAAGCGATATTAGGAAAGGTCAACGGAATTATTTTGTTCAATTGATTCACTGCCGCTGAATCTTTTACTTTTGCAAAAGCAAGCGTTTTCTTTGCTGTCCAATTTACTTCGGTTCCGTCAAATAAAACTGCTTTTCCTGCTAGATTGTCCGTGTTTTCAACATAGCCGCTGAGTCTGATATAATTTGATTTTATAGAATCTGCTGGTTTGAAAACGGTAGTAATCCAATTGTTGGTTATCGTTAATTTCGATTTTGTTTTCTTAGCATCAGAACCTATGATCTCAGATTTTGGCGCCGCCATTTCTCCGTCAATTTTCCATTTATAAGCATTTTTATCGATAGTCAGATCAAAAGTACCTCTGATGTCTTTGGCATTGATATCGGTAATACTATATTTGGTTCCTTGAACCCAATTTTCATACAAAACCGTTTTCTCATCAAAAATATCCGAAGAAGAGATAATAAAATTGGCATAAGCACCATTTTTTAAACTTCCTATCTCATTCGATTTTCCTAAGATAGCAGCCGGAATAGTGGTCAAAGCTTCTAATGCTTTGGTTTTGTCAAAGCCGTATTTAATAGCTTTTAAAAGATTGCTTCTAAAATCGTCTATTTTTTTTAATTTATCAGTCGTCAATGCAAAAACAATTCCGTTATCCGACATGATTTTCAAATTGGTCGGTGCTTGATTCCAAAATCGCAAATCACTCAACTCCATTTGGTCTGCCTGAAAAGTATTGGAAACATCATAGGCTTCGGGAAAATTAATTGGAATAATAAACTTAGAATTGGTGTTTTTGATTTCAGCGATTCTTTCAAACTCATTACCTGAACCTTTTAAAACATAATTAATTCCGAACTCTTTTCCTAGTTTAGCAGCTCTTAAGCTGTTTAGTTTGTCCTCGGAGGTGAATATCTGAACTAGATTTTCATTTGCTGCCAAAGCTTCTAAAGAGCTGTCTTTGGTAAGTGAATTTCCATCCTTATACCAACTTAAGTCCAAATACATTTGTCGCAACAAAGCCATCATGCCCATTAAAGAACTGGGATAGGATTGATTTGTGGTGACACTTTTGGTGAACGAAAAATGATTGGTTAATTTGTTAGACAACAATCGATTGGTTTTATCCTCATTATTTAATGCGACTAAAATTCCACTTCCGCTAGCGATTCCATCCGGAACATGAGTTCCTACAACTCCAAAACCGGCTTTTAGAAATTCTTCTGCTTTTGAAGTATCATATTTAAAATTATCGGTAGCATTGACTTCGGAACGGATGTTTTCATTCCAATAATAACCCGCTCTTTTGGTATCGTATAAAGGATTTCGACGATCCATTTCTCGGTTTGAAACTAGTTTTTCAATTCCAAAACTGGTATAAATATCAATAAAAGAGGGGTAAATTGATTTTCCGGCTAAATCAATCTGGATTGCATTTTTGGGAATTGTGAGGTTGGTACCCGTTCCGATTACTTTGCCATTTTGAATTAGTAAAGTTCCTTTTTCAATAATTTGTGTCGGACTGACATAAATTTTAGCATTCGTAAAAGCAGTAAAATTGTTGTTTTTGTTTTGGATACTTTCGTTGTTGGGAAAATATACCTGGGCATTTGTTTTGGGAATACAAAGCGACAAAAAGAGAAGGAGGAGAATTTTGTTCATATACTTATATTTTTATGTCCTAAATATAAGTTTTTTTTAATTTTTAAAAATGTTAAATGTAAGATTTAACATTAGATAGATTAAAATATCGATTTCGTCAAGGTTTTGGTTTCAATATTTGATGTTAACAAAGGGAAATTATTTTTTAGGTTCTTTACTATTTCAAATGATGTTCAAAGAGCTAAGGTTTTTCAATTTATTTTCTCTAGATTTAAAATTAAAATAAGGAGCTATGTTAGTCAAAGTATTTGGAAGCGCTGTTTTTGGAGTTGAGGCTACCACCATAACAGTGGAGGTAAACATTGACAAAGGAATCGGATATCATCTTGTAGGATTGCCTGATATAGCAATTAAAGAGAGTAGTTATCGGATTGCAGCGGCACTCAAAAACACGGGTTATTTTTTTCCGGGTAAGAAAATAACTATAAATATGGCGCCCGCCGATTTACGTAAAGAAGGATCTGCTTATGATTTAACTTTAGCAATGGGAATATTGGTTGCTTCGGGCCAAATTAAAACTTTCGATCTTGATAAATACATTATTATGGGTGAACTTTCACTTGACGGAGGTTTACAGCCTATCCGCGGTGCTTTGCCTATCGCAATTAAAGCAAAGGAAGAAGGTTTCATCGGTTTTTTTCTTCCAAAACAAAATGCAAAAGAAGCAGCAATTGTGACTGGTTTGAATGTTTATGGAGTTGATAGTGTGCAGGAAGTTATCGATTTTCTGATCGGAAAAACGATATTAGAACCCTTGATTATTGATACTCGAGCCGAATTCTACAAAACATTAGATTTTCCAGAGCATGATTTTAGTGATGTCAAAGGACAGGAGAGTATTAAACGATGTATGGAAATTGCCGCTGCAGGAGGTCATAATATTATTCTAATCGGTCCGCCAGGTTCCGGTAAAACGATGTTAGCGAAGCGATTACCAAGTATTTTACCTCCAATGACTTTGCGAGAAGCCTTAGAAACAACTAAAATTCATAGTGTTGCAGGCAAACTCAAAGAAGCGGGTTTGATGAATCAGAGACCATTTAGAAGTCCACATCACACCATATCAAATGTTGCACTAGTGGGCGGTGGGAGTTATCCTCAGCCGGGTGAAATTTCAATGGCGCACAATGGGGTTTTGTTTTTGGATGAATTACCAGAATTCAAACGTGATGTTTTGGAGGTGATGAGACAACCCTTAGAAGATCGAGAAGTTACCATTTCGCGAGCCAAATTTACCGTAACTTATCCATCCTCCTTTATGTTGGTTGCGAGTATGAACCCAAGTCCGAGTGGTTATTTTAATGATCCGGGAGCTCCATCAAGTTCTTCGCCTAATGAAATGCAACGTTATTTGAGCAAGATTTCCGGACCACTTTTAGATCGAATTGATATTCATATAGAAGTGACACCGGTTCCATTTGAGAAATTATCGGAAACAGCCAAAGCCGAAAGTAGTTTCGACATTAGAGTTCGCGTTACCCAAGCCCGAGAAATTCAAACCCTCCGATTTGAATCTATTGATGCGGTTAATTATAATGCCCAAATGAGTACTAAACACATCCGAGAATATTGCAAACTCAACGATACTTCCTTACAATTGTTGAAGACAGCGATGGAACGATTAAATTTATCGGCGAGAGCCTATGATCGTATTCTAAAAGTTTCGCGAACTATTGCTGATTTAGAAGGAACATTTGATGTAAATTCCACTCATATTGCAGAGGCAATTCAGTACCGAAGTTTAGATCGGGAAGGATGGTTGGGTTAATCAACAATTGGAATAAATTACACCATTTTTAGTTTTGGTCTAATCCATTTTAGTACCTTTTGATCAAATGCTTTTTTTATAATTGGCTTTAAAATATAATCATTCATACCAGATTCTAAACATTTTTTAATTTCCTCACTCATGATTCCGGCAGTTAAGGCAATAATCGGAATATGATCTGAATCCTTTAATTTTCTGATTTCTAAAGTAGTTTCAAATCCATTTTTTTTTGGCATTTGGATGTCCATCAATATTAAATCTAAATTCTCTTTTAGATGTAGTTCAATAGCCATTTCACCATCTGTAGCTTCAAAAATAGTAGCATTAGGCATAATTGTTTTTAATAATTTTTTGGTTAGGAGCATATTTATTTTATTATCTTCAACAATCAGTATTTGTAAGTTTTCAAACAATTCGGTCATGTCTATTTGGTGATTTTCCCTTTCTGAGTTTGTGTTTTCAGCTTGGTGGTTTCTCACGGTCTCAAATGGAATCGTAAAGTAAAAGTTGCTTCCTTCGCCGGGTTTACTAATCAATTCTAACTTGCTATTTGACAAGCTGAGTAATTGATTTGAAATTGTCAAACCCAATCCCGTGCCTCCATATTTGCGACTAGTTGAATTGTCCTCCTGTACAAAAGAGTTGAATATTTTTTCCTGATTGTCTAGTTTTATTCCACTACCAGTATCTTTAACAGAAAATTTTATTTTAGAAATTTTGTTTTTGTTTGACGAAACTTGGTTGATATCGAGTCTTACTTCTCCAAAAGAGGTAAATTTTAAAGCATTACTCATTAAATTAACTAAAATTTGTTTCAGTCTCAGCGAATCAGCCATAATATATTGAGGTACTTTCGGGTCCAAGTTCAAAGTTAAACTGATGTTTTTCATAGTAGCCTGATATCGGAATAAATCAATTATTTGTTGACTCAGTTCAAAAAGATCAGTTTCTTCCAAATTTAATTCTAATTTTCCGGACTCTATTTTAGAGAAATCTAAAATATCGTTGATGATATCCATTAAAGTAGTAGCCGATTCATTTATCGTTTGCATGTATATCGATTGATTTTTTTTGAGTTTTGTTTTCATCAATAACTCTGTAAAACCAATAATTCCATTTAAAGGTGTTCTGATTTCATGACTCATATTGGCAAGGAAATCAGACTTTGCTTTGTTAGCTGCTTCGGCCTGCGTTTTTGCTTTTAGATTGTCATTGAATTCTTTTTTCAAAGTATTATCCTGGGCAATTCCAATTAATTTAATTACTGTACCTTGATCATCTACTATCGGAATACCAATTCCGTTAACCCATTTAATTCTATTGTTAGGAAGAAAGACGCGATGTTCTATTTCATAGGATTTTCGTGTACTGAGGGTTTGGTTAATTTTAGTTTGTAATTTATTTAAATCTTCCTCTGAAAATCGGGATCTATAATCTTGGTACAAGTTTGGATTGGGTTTGTTTTCTATTTCAAAAATGGAATACAATTCATCGGACCAAATTAATTCTTGAGTGATCAAATTAAATTCCCAACTCCCAATTTCAGCAATCTTTTGAGCTTCATTTAATAATCTTTCGCTTTTTAAAAGTTTTCGCTCTATTTTTTTACAATTGGTTACATCTCTTGCGATTATAAAAACCAATTCACTCGAAGGGCTCTTAACAAAAGTCCAAAGTAAATTAATACATTCTCCGTTTTTTTTGATGTATCTATTTTCAAAATTCACTGAAGGTTTTCCTAGGGATAAATTTATAATTTCTTTGTGTGTTTTTTCTGAGTCTTCAGGATGGATATAGGATAAAAAGGAATTAGTTAGTAATTCTTTTTTAGTATAACCTAAAATTCGAATGAAAGCAGGATTGAGATCAATAAAATGTGATTTCCCATTTCCAACAGCGATTAGATCATTAGATTTTCTTATAAAATATTTAATGCTTTGAAGGTATTGGCTCTTTTTTTTTAAATTTTCAATCAATAATTCGTTGTTTTTTACTTTTCTTAGTAATTCTGCATAGCTAGGTTTAGTTTTTTCCATATCCAAAAAGTAAAAAATAGTTATTTAATCAAAAATAGTAGCAATACTTTTTATGTGTTTTAACTCACATTAAAATATATTATATTCTTAAATTTAATTAAAATAAGTATAATTATCGCATAATTTTAATTAAAATATAATTTAAATTAATCATAACAGCAATTTTAGTAAATTTATTCTTATTTTTTTTAAGTTGAAAAAAGGATCTCATTGTTGATTTTCTATGGGAATATTTAAAATAGTCTAATAAAAACAATCTATAACAATTAGAAAAAAGAAAGAAATCAATTTGTATTTTTGAAATTCTGAAACAGACAGACCAATATTTAATAAACATGAAAATTGTAATTTCACCAGCCAAATCTTTAGATTTTGAAACGCCCTTGCCAATAGATCAATTTACGGAATCTTTATTTATTAAGGAAAGTAAAATAATAAATAAGGTGGTGAAACAAAAATCGCCTAAGGAATTAGCGCAATTAATGTCAATTTCTGATAAATTGGCGAACCTAAATTGGCAGCGTAATAAAGATTGGAAAGTTCCTTTTGATACCAATAATGCACGTCCGGCAATTTATGCTTTTGCAGGGGATGTATACCAGGGTTTAGATTCTCAAAGTATATCTTTAGATAAAATGGCAGTCTTGCAGGATCGATTACGAATCTTGTCAGGCTTATATGGTTTATTAAAACCCTTGGATTTAATTCAGCCGTATCGATTGGAAATGGGAACTAAAATTGCCATTAACGAACACAGGAATTTGTATGAATTTTGGAAGACAAAGCTTAGCGCCAGCCTTAATAAAGAGCTTGCGAAGGACGAATTATTCGTTAACTTAGCCAGTAAAGAATATTTTTCTGCCATTGATACTAAAACTTTAAAAGTTCCCGTTATAACTCCTGATTTTATGGATTATAAAGACGGAAAATTAAAAATCATCAGTTTTTATGCTAAAAAAGCCAGAGGTTTAATGGTTCGTTATATTATTGATACTAATGCTGAAACCATAGATGATATAAAAGGTTTTGATTATGAAGGATACCAATATGATGCTAATTTATCCAAAGGCAACCAATTGATTTTTACCCGTTAATTTCGTACTCTATTCAATTAAAAATAAATACAGAATTCGCAAAGGAATGTCAAAAAAAATATCCCGTTAAAAACAATTAACGGGATTTTTTTATAATAGAATCACTATAGAATCGCCATTTTAATGCATGGCATCGGCTGTATTAATTTTTGTTTTTCCTTTTTTAATCAGAAAGATAATAGGAATACAACAAAGAAACATAATTCCGAGATACCAGAATATATCCATATACGATAAAATAGTACTTTGTTTTGTAACAGAAAAATCGAGAACCTGATAGGCTTTTCCCAAAGCTTCATTAGAACTGAATCCTTTTGACATGAATCCTTGTTGCAATTGTGCGACTCTTTGTTGGACTTCCACTTTAGTAACATCAAGTTTAGCTACTAAATTTACTCGGTGCTCTTGACTAAATCGAGTAATGAAAGTGGTAATAAGTGCAATACCAAAAGAACCGCCTAGTTGACGCATCATACCAGTAAAAGCCGCTCCTTCACCAATTTGTTTTCCCTTTAAAGTTGATAAAGATAAAGTGGTAATTGGTACAAAAAGTAGTCCCAATCCAATTCCTCTTAAAATCAATGCCCAATACATATTGTCGACACTTGTACTTGGAGTCATTATAGAATACATCCAAAATGTAAATCCGAAGAAAGTTAAAAACCCAACGCCCACCATATAACCCTGAGGAACTCCTTTTTGAATCATCATTCCAATAAAAGGCATCATAATAGCAGTAGCAATCGATCCTGGAATTAGAAGTAAACCGGCATCTGTTGCGGTCCACCCCAAAATTGATTGGGTATATATAGGAATAATCAAGGTAGATCCATAAAGACCAAATCCTAGGATAAAAGTCATTACAATTCCGATTCGTAAATTTCCGTCCTTTAGGACACTCAGATTTACGATGGGATGCTTGTAAGTGATTTCTCTCCATAGAAAGGATAAAAGTCCCACTACAGAAACGACACTTAAACCTAATATCAAATTATTGTTAAACCAATCGTCCTGTTGTCCATGTTCCAATACAAATTGTAAGGAACCAATGAAGGAAGCCAGGAATACAATTCCCCACCAATCGACCTGATTGGCTTTTAATTTTTTACCATATTGTGGGCTTTTTACAAAGCTCAATGTTAATATAGTGGCAATAATTCCTAAGGGAATGTTGATATAAAAAATATAAGGCCAAGAGAAATGGTCCACTAAATAGCCTCCTAATGGTGGCCCTAGTGTGGGGCCTACAATAACACCCAAACCATAAATAGCTTGGGCCATTCCTCGTTTTGCTATGGGATAACTCTCGGTAATTATCGTTTGAGCAGTTACTAACAAAGCACCACCACCGAGCCCTTGAATGAATCTAAAGGCTACTAATTCCCATATGTTTGTTGCATTACCACATAGGAAGGAAGCGGTTGTAAATATAATAATAGATACCGCAAAATAATTTCGTCTTCCAAATTGCATGGACAGCCAACTCGTCATGGGTATTACGATTACATTTGCAATCGCATAAGCGGTAATAACCCAGGCTACATCGGTTAAAGTAGCACCCAGACTTCCGCGCATGTTGGTTAGCGCTACGTTTACAATTGTGGTATCAACAATTTCAAGTAACGCACAAAGTACCGCGGTCAAAGTAATTATGATACGTCTAAAACCGTATTCAACTAAATCATCATCTCCTCCTGATTTTGTCATTGTAATGTGATTTTATTTTAAATGTACATCTACATCAACATTCATTCCCGGTCTCAATAATTGTACTTCTTCTGGCTTGTTAGTACTGTCTAAACTAATTTTAACAGGCAATCGTTGAATTGTTTTCACGAAATTTCCGGTCGCATTATCAGGAGGAAGTAAGGAGAATCGAGCTCCTGTTGCCGGAGAAAAAGAACTTACTGTTCCTATAAAATCATGATTAGGGTATGCATCAACATGTACTGATACTTTTTGACCAACAACCATTTTATGAAGCTGCGTTTCTTTAAAGTTAGCAATAACCCAAGCCGTTGCATTATTAATAATGTAAAATAAAGATTGACCGGATTGAACCAATTGACCGGCTTGGATTCCCACTTTTGAAACCTGTCCGTCAATTGATGCGGTTAAAACGGTATAACTTAAATTTAATTGAGCAGCATCCAACATCGCTTGCGCTCTTTTAATATTGGCAGCAGCTACATCGGATTGTTTGTCTGAAATATTCGATTTGGCTACAATTACTGATTTCTGAGAAATACTTGCTTTTTCCAATTGTATCAGAATTCGCAATTGACTTTCTGCTTCTTGTTTCGTGGCTAGCGCTTGTTCAAATTGTTGTTTGGTAATTGAATGATTCTTGTACAAATTATTGTAACGCTCATAATCATTAGAAGCTCTACCCAATCTTATTTTAGCAGTTTCTATATTTCCTGCAGCTGATTGTTCATTAGCTTTTGAAACGGCAATGTTGGCCATAGCACTTCCGATATCCGCTTTTGAGGCCGCATAATTGGCTTCTGCAGCAATCAAAGCCGCTTTTGCATCTTCTACTTTTACCTGATAATCATTATTGTCAATTGTAAATAGTGTATCTCCAATTTTTACAAAATCATTGTCTTTAACATACACTTTAGTAATATAGCCGGTAACTCTTGGAATTATCGGGTTCATGTTTTTTTCAATTTGTGCATCGTCTGTAGTTTCATGCGAAAGGGAATTTACATATTTGTAGACTCCATAGGATACTCCCAAAATAATTAATACAGCGAATATTAAAATGAATTTCTTGTTTGTTTTTTTCTTTTCCATTTGGGTAAATATTAATTTTTTGTAAGGTTGAATGAGCTTGTTAATGCGCCAGAAGCTGAAAGCATTTCGTAATATTTCAGCATGATATTGGCTCTTGAATAGGCATAGTTTATTTTAGAATTCAGTTGTTCTACATCAGCTTCTAATAAATCATTGGTATTAGAAAGTCCGTTGTCGTATTTGTCTTTTACGATTCGGTAATTTTCAGAAGACTGAGCAATCGCTTGTTCGTAAACTAAATTCTGCTTGAGCGATAGCGTATAATTCTCAAAGGCTTGTTGCACTTGAATTTTAATATTCTCCGTCAATACGGCTTCTGATTGTTGGGTTTCCAAAGCCTTACTTTTGGCTATTTTCACTTCTTTTCCATTTTTAAAAATAGAACTTAAATTATAAGAAATACCCATTCCTAAATTTACAGCATTACCAACTGTCACTACATTCTCTAAATTTAAGGCAGTGTAACCTGCCACTAAATTAAGGGAAGGGAAATAACCACTTCGAGCTACTTTAATACTATAATTACTGGCTTTTTCAACAAAATGAAGCGCTTCTAAATCTTTTCTGTTTTTTAGCGCTTCCTCCTCATTACGAATTACATTGATAGCTTGATTATTATCAAATTGATGTTCATCAATACCAATGGTATAATCATCTGATAATTTCAATAAATTCACCAAATAATAATTTAGCACATTTACATTCTTGTGTGCCTCGTCTAAGGTCAACTGTACTTTAGATTCCTGTAACTGCGCTTTAAGTAAATCATTTCGCGCTATAATTCCATTTTTCTCTAAATCTGTAAAATCTTTTACTCTTTGCTCGGCACTTTTTAAATTTTCCTGAATCAAAAGAACGGCTTTTTGTGCTCGATATAAGTTGGCATAATATTCTACCACTTTCATCGCAATTTCTTCCTTGGTCTGAGAGGAATTAGCAAGTTCTGCCTGGTACAAACTTTCCGACAGATTGATGTTGTTTTGTAATTTAAAACCGGAAAATAAAGGCAAGTTTAAATTGGCTTGGCCCAGCATTAATTGATTTACTTTGGGAGCAGCATTAGCAGTTCCTCCCGAATTAGAATTCGTTTTTAAATTTATGGAAGCGTTCGTCAATCTCAAATATTGTCCTGATATTTTAAAATCGGGGTATTGATTGTTTTTTACGGATTGCAATTCCAAACTTCGGGTTTGTGTTTTTGTATTTGCTAAACTAGCTTCGTTACTTTTGTTGATGGCCAATTCTATAGCTTCTTTCAAGTTTAACGTTGAGGAATCTTTCAGACCTTGTTTGGCTGTATCTTGGGCATAATTAGATAAGCCCAAGAACAAAAATAGTAATAACAGCGTATTAATTTTCATGGATTAGTATTGATTTAATGGTTTGTTGAATGTGTTTTGTCAATTCATTTTTGATATAATGATTGTATTGATTTTCGGTTTTCAAATCTAAAACTTCCTGAAAGAAGGGTTTGTTAGTATGAAAATGAAAATAA
>CANEZU010000048.1 GCA_947444255.1 Flavobacteriaceae bacterium
ACGATAAACAAAACCTGCATTTACACTAAGAGTCTTTCTAAATTAGCGTTTTTTCAGCTGATTTTTATAAAAGCATTGCAAAAATGAAAAAAATTACTTTCAAATTAGATTTTTGAAAATAGTAACAACACCTCAATCGATTGCGTAATATAACTATCATAATAAATAATTCCACAAAAAAACCAGATTAAATAAATGATTTGATCTGGTTTATATTTAAATAGAAATTCCTTTTATTAAAATAAAGAAGCAATAATTTTCTCTATGCTGATACCTTCTGCATCAGCTTTATAATTTTTAACTACACGATGACGTAAGATCCCTGTTGCCACAGCTTTAACATCTTCAATGTCTGGAGAGTATTTTCCATTAAAAGCAGCATGTGCTTTAGCAGCCAAAATTAAATTTTGTGAAGCTCTAGGTCCTGCTCCCCAATCAATATAATTTCGGATAAAATCATTCGATAACTTATTATCAGGTCTCGTTTTACTCACTAAACTCACCGCATATTCAATAACATTATCGGCCACAGGAATTCGGCGAATTAATTGCTGAAAATCGATGATCTCTTGCGCATTAAATAAGGGATTAACAGTTACGTTCACATCGGTTGTTGTACTTTTTACCACTTGAACTTCTTCAGCAAAAGAAGGATAATCTAATTTAATAGAAAACATAAAACGGTCCAATTGCGCTTCGGGCAAAGGGTAAGTCCCTTCTTGTTCTATTGGGTTTTGCGTGGCCAATACAAAATAAGGCAATGCCAATTTATAATTATGACCCGCCATGGTTACCGAACGTTCTTGCATGGCTTCTAGTAAAGCTGCCTGCGTTTTTGGTGGGGTTCTGTTTATTTCATCCGCCAAAACGATATTCGAAAATATAGGTCCTTTTATAAATTTGAACTGACGATTTTCATCTAATATCTCACTTCCTAAGATATCTGAAGGCATCAAATCAGGCGTAAACTGAATTCTTTTGAAATCCAAACCCAAAGCTTGTGCTAAGGTATTTACCATTAATGTTTTTGCTAATCCAGGAACTCCAACTAATAGTGCATGACCTCCAGAAAAAATACTCAACAATATCTGATCTACTACTTCTTCTTGACCAACTATAATTTTGGCAATTTCATTCTTTAAAGCTATTCTTTTTTCAACTAGATTTTGTATTGCCGCAACGTCTGACATATAAATATAGGATTTGAAATTTTAGATAAAATCTAAAAAGGTGGTTCTACTTTTTCAACCAATTATTAGTGAATTTACAATCTCTGTATTCACCGTTAATTTTAATATACGTTTCTTTGATCTTTTCAGCCGACCATTTTGCAATAGTGCTAATCTGTTTTTCTTTTAATGCTAATTCTTTAATTTTGATATAATCCTTAGCATAATCAGCGATATGCTCATTTATTCTATTGGTAACGGTAACGAGTTTGTATTTTTTCTTTCCGTTTTGATCCGCATCTAATATCGGCAAGGAAATCTCCCCTTCTTTCAAACTGGAAACCTGTGCATATAATGTAGGATCCATTTTAGTCAGCTCGAAATGGGTATCCTGCGTTTTTGGATTCACTAAAAGTCCCCCATTGGCTCTGGTTTCTTTTTCATCCGATTCTGTTCTAGCCGCTTCCGCAAAAGTGATTTTTTTCTCATCAATTTTTTTCTTGATAAGAGTAATTTTATCTTTGGCTTCTTGAAGTGATTCCGATGAAGTTTGTGGAACGAGTAGAATGTGTCTTAATTCTACTTCTTGTCCTTTGATTTTTTCTACATAAATAATATGAAAACCAAAATCAGTTTCAAAAGGCTCTGATATTTCACCTTCAGCTAAACTGAAAGCAATATCCTTAAATTCTTTTACAAAAGGAGTCTTTCTGGTCATTTTATAATACCCTCCATTAGAACTAGACCCCGGATCTTGTGAATACAAAACTGCCTTAGTCGCAAAGCTGGAACCATCCTGAACTTCTTTTTTATATTCTTTTAATTTATCAATTACTTTTTGCTTTTCGACATCGGTAACCTTAGGATTAACTATGATTTGAGCCACTTCCATTTCAGCTCCAAAAAGTGGTAATTCAGCAGCAGGTATTTTTTTGAAAAAACTACGAACCTCTTCTGGAGTGATTTCAACTTTATCAATAATCTTCTTCTGCATTTCCGAAGTCAGCTTATTTAACTTGATAATCTCCGAAAGATCCGCTCTAAAATCTTGTTCGTTTGTTTTCTTAAAATATTTAATCGCTTTTTCCATAGAGCCCAATTGCTCTACCATATAACTCAATTGCTCTTCTAATTTAATCTTAACTTCATCGTCAGATACAACAATACTATCTTGTATGGCCTGATGCGCATACAATTTATCTTCTAATAATTTTCCTAACATTTGACATCTCGTGATATCTTTAACCGAATTTCCCTGGCTAGTCATTTCAAGAAAAGACTTATCGATATCCGAATCTAGAATGATATAATCTCCAACTGCTGCAATAACTCCGTCAATTTTTTGTCTTTGTGATTTAACCGGATTTGTTTTTGTTGTTTTTGATTTAACCGTATCTTTTACAATTTCTTGGGCATTCATAGATAAAGTTGAAAGTGCAAAAAGGCAAATCATCAATAGCATTCTATTATTTATAAATCTCATATTTTTGGTCTTTAATGGCATCATCTGTGATTTCCTTTTCAAATTTTTTAATTAATTCTAACTTTCTTTTGTTGATAATAACTTCTATCAGCGTGGGCTTAATATATTCGTACGGACTTATTTGATTCTTGTCTAGTACATGACTTATTTTAACTAAGTAGATATCAGAGGAATCCGGATATTCTATGGTTTTTCCAGACACAATATAGCTGTCGCGATTGTCTGGATTAATAAACGGCAATTTACTGTAAATTTGACTCATATCAACCCAAACAGAATCATTTAAAACAAAACTTTTAAACTGTAAAGCATAGGTATCCCAAAACTTCTGATCTGACTTTTTATAATCAAGGAATTTGCTTTTTATAGCGGTGAATTTAGGATTGTCTTTTTTTAAATTAACATACCTCAGTCGAACTAATGTTCCGTTCGTTCTAAAGTTTTCCTTAGTGGATTCATAATACGATTTTATTTCTGTTTCTGAAACAATTGTATCTACAGAGCGCTTCACAACTTCCTCGATATAAGCTTTGGTATACAAATCCGTTTTGTATTGCTTTATTAATTGATCAAAACTAGCCTTACTGTCTTTATCTAAATTAACTTCTGCTGCGTGGATTAATAATTTTTGTGACGCCCATCGATCAATATAATTTCTTACTATAACAATACTATCTTCTTTCGATGTTCCTGCAGGTACCAAATCTTTTAAATCTTCGCGGTATAAATAATTATCTTCTACACGAGCTATAGCTGCTGGTTTTGCTGCTGGTTTGAAGTAATTACAGGATAATAGCATAAAAAAACCCAGAAGAATCAGTATTCTTTTATTCATTATTTTTGGAGTTGTTTCTTAACCTTTTCAAAAACATCTTGATTGATTGTAACTGTAAATTCCTGTTTCAAATCATCAACCCACTTTTGTTCCAAATATTGCTGATAATCATTTACTAATTTTCCTTTACATTCTTCAAATGTTTTTATGGCTGCAGGAACTATATTATTTATTTTAGCAACAAAAAAATAGTCTCCCTCTTTTAGTATATCCGAAACCCCTTTTTCAGCCTTCAGATTTTTTGGCAACGATTCAGTTCCTTCCTCAAAAACACCACTATTTGTCATTATTTTGACCGTATCCTTGGTGTTTAGTTTTCCTTTTATCTCTTCAGCAGTATTATTTTGAGACAACATTTTATAGGCTTTCTTGATTATCTCCATATCTGTTGACGAACAGATGACCGCATCAAATCGGTTTTTCCAATTATAATTTGATTTTTGAAGTTCATAATACGCTTTTAAACCAATACTGTCTGTTTTAGATTTTTCCCAAATTTCCTTGTCCATCAAATCAAAAAGTAATAATCCGTCACGATATTCTTCCATAACCGTTGCAAATTCTGGAAACTCGGATTCCAAATGTTCATTATAATAAACATTCAATTGAATGTCCACGAATTTCGAGTACAAATTACTGACCAAATTTGATACTGGTTTTGCCTTATTGGAGGATGTCTCTTCTGCTTTGATGTATTTCAAAAAATCAGTTCCACTGATCATTTTATCCTTTATTGAAAACAACTTACCATCATACATTTTAGTACTCACGGGAATGTCCCATTTGTTGCTGTAATAATCTGGATTTATATTTTTTTCAATCAGAGCATACAACTTCTCCTCTCTTTTTATGGCGTACTCTTTTCTTAATCTATCATTCAACGAGTTTACAATTAATTTTGAGCGGTCATCTTTTCCTACTCTACTCTCCAAGTCCGATTTCATTTCGTCAAAGGATTTAACTGGAAATTTTTCGATTAACTTAACAATATGCCAACCGTATTTACTTTGAAAAGGAGAAGATACTGGATTCTCTTTAGTAAGTGAAAAAGCGGCATTTTCAAATTCATCCGAGCTTAATTGACCCGAACCAAAACGACTCATCAAACCTCCTTTTGAAGAAGAGGATTTATCTTCCGAAAACTGAGTGGCTAAACTTTCAAAATTTTCACCTTGTTGAATTTTTTTATAAATATCCTCAATGTTCTTTTTTACCTTCTCTTGCTCAACAGGCGTTCCTTCTTTTGGATTCAAAAACATAATGTGCTCAACAGTGACCTCACCTCTATTATCGCGAATGTCATTCACTTTTAAAATATGATATCCAAAACGGGTTCGCACAATATTCGAAACCTTCCCCTTTTCTGTTTTGTAAGCGGCAGATTCAAAAGGATAAATCATTCTAAAGACAGAGAAATAGCCCAAATCACCCTTGTTTTCCTTAGCCGATGGATCTTGAGAATATTGAACCGCTAGGGAACCAAAATCTTCTCCTTGAATAGCTTTTGTTCTAATTTCACTAATCTTTTTATAGGCTATCAATGTATCTGAGGGAACGGCATTTTCATCGAGAGTAATCAAAATATGCGAAGCATTTATTTCTTTTAAAGAACGCGTATAAGCTTCTTCAATTAATTCTTTGGTTACTTTTGAATCTGTAAGATAGTTTTTAGCTAAATCGGTTCGGTAGGAATTAAGTTCTGTTTTATAAGCTTCGCCATTCTGCAAACCCAATTGAATCGCTTTGTTGATTTTAAGTTTATATCCAACAAATAAAGTTAAATACTGATTTAAATCTTTTTGAGATTCATCTTTGACTAAATCTAGGTTTTTATTATAAACTCTGGCAAATTCATCCGTATAATAAGGCTTTGTATCAATTGTAAAAAGCGTTTCTTTTTTACTTATTTGAGCGTAACTAATTAAATTTAAAGAAAATAAAGAGGCTAATAAAAAATATTTTAATTTCATTATTTAAAATTTTTCGGTTAGTTAATTAAATTTGACAACTATCATTCTATTTATTCTTTTTCACTGTATATTAATCAACAAAAATAAGAATTCGATTGTATTATACAAGCAAAGCAAAAAATAATAACGCCAAATGGCGCTACTTATTTTAGAAGAAATAAAATCAAAATCAGGAGTTTAATCTAAAGTTTCTTTTATTGGTTGAATAAATAGTATTTTTGCAATCCATTTACAACAAATATGAGTTTTTTAGAAGAAATACAAAGAAGAAGAACATTCGGAATTATATCCCATCCTGATGCTGGAAAGACTACTCTAACCGAGAAATTACTTCTTTTTGGAGGCGCTATTCAGGAAGCAGGAGCGGTAAAAAACAATAAAATTAAAAAAGGAGCCACCTCCGATTTTATGGAAATTGAACGCCAAAGAGGAATTTCGGTTTCGACATCCGTTCTTGCTTTTATTTATAAAGATAAAAAAATAAACATTCTAGATACTCCCGGTCACAAGGATTTCGCTGAGGATACTTTTAGAACTTTAACGGCTGTTGATAGCGTTATCGTAGTAATTGATGTAGCCAAAGGGGTCGAGGAACAAACCGAGAAACTCGTTGCAGTTTGCAGAATGCGTAATATTCCAATAATCGTTTTTATCAACAAACTGGATCGTGAAGGTAAAGATGCCTTCGATTTAATGGACGAAGTGGAACAAAAACTAGGATTAAATGTAACTCCACTGAGTTTTCCAATTGGAATGGGTTACGACTTCCAAGGGATTTACAACTTATGGGAACAAAATATCAATTTATTCAACGGTGATAGCCGTAAAAATATTGAAGAAACCATTTCCTTTACAGATGTAAAAAGTCCGGACTTAGAAAAAATTATTGGTCAAAAACCAGCTAAACTATTAAGAGAAGAACTCGAACTAATCGATGAAGTCTATCCGAAATTTGATCGCCAAGAGTATTTAGATGGAAAACTACAACCGGTATTTTTTGGTTCGGCCTTAAATAATTTTGGCGTTAGAGAACTCTTAGATTGTTTTATTGAAATAGCACCATCGCCAAGACCCAAAGAATCGGAAACCCGTTTGATCGATCCAAAAGAAGAAAAAATGTCTGGTTTTGTATTTAAAATCCACGCAAATATGGATCCAAAACACAGAGATCGTCTGGCTTTTATAAAAATAGTTTCGGGAACTTTCGAAAGGAATAAACCCTATTATCACGTTCGACAAAAAAAGAATTTAAAATTTTCCAGTCCTAATGCTTTTTTTGCAGAGAAGAAAGAAATCGTAGACATTTCCTATCCTGGTGATATTGTGGGTTTACACGATACCGGAAATTTTAAAATTGGAGATACTTTAACCGAAGGCGAATTAATGAGCTTTAAAGGTATTCCGAGTTTCTCACCAGAGCATTTCCGTTACATCAATAATGCCGATCCGATGAAAGCAAAACAGCTGGACAAAGGAATCGATCAATTGATGGACGAAGGGGTTGCACAATTATTTACCCTCGAAATGAACAATCGAAAAATTATTGGAACCGTAGGAGCCTTGCAATATGAAGTAATTCAATACCGTTTAGAACATGAATATGGGGCTAAATGTACCTATGAAAACTTTCCCGTTCATAAAGCGTGTTGGGTAAAACCTAATGATCCAAAAAGCGAGGAGTTCAAAGAATTCAAAAGAATCAAAAGTAAATTTCTTGCTAAAGACAAATACAACCAATTGGTTTTTCTGGCCGATTCTGACTTCACCATTCAAATGACACAGAACAAATATCCAAATGTAAAATTATTTTTCACCTCCGAATTTGATTAAATCTCATTTGAAATTAAATAAAAAAACTATTTACTAACGTTATTAAAGCGCTAGTAAATAGTTTTTTTTTGAAATAACATCAAATTATAAATAAAAAAAAACGGCTACATCACTGTAGCCGTTTTACTTTTAAGCCTGACCGGCTGGACCAAAATTCAAAGGAATTGCGGGCTGTTCTGTGTCTTTTATTTCGCCATGAGCGAGTTCAAAACGGTGAACATTTTCAGCCAATGCTTTTACCAATCTTTTGGCATGTTGCGGAGTCAATACTATTCTAGATTTTACTCGGGCTTTTGGAGTCCCAGGCATGATACACACAAAATCTAAAACAAATTCAGAGGCCGAATGATTTATAATTGCCAAGTTGGAATAAATTCCTTCGGCCATCGTCTCGTCCAGTTCAATATTAATTTGTCCTTGTTGTTGCTTAGAATCACTCATATCTTAGTAAATATATTCTTCTTTATTAGCCATCATCTCATTGTAATCTTCTTTCGAACCTACAATTGTATTGTCATATTCTCTCATACCAGTTCCTGCAGGAATTCGATGTCCTACAATTACATTTTCTTTCAAGCCTTCTAAGTAATCTATTTTACCTGCTACTGCAGCTTCATTTAATACTTTAGTCGTTTCTTGGAAAGAAGCCGCTGATATAAACGATTTCGTTTGAAGTGACGCTCTAGTTATACCTTGTAATACAGGAGTTGCAATTGCCGTGATAACATCACGAGCCACAACTAGATTTTTATCGGTACGTTTCAATAGTGAATTTTCATCACGTAAATCACGAGGTGATATAATTTGTCCTGCTTTTAAGTTGGTAGAATCTCCAGCATCTTCAACTACTTTCATACCGTATAATTTATCGTTTTCAACAATAAAATCTTTGGTGTGAATCAATTGCTCTTCTAGGAATAAAGTATCCCCTGGATCTTGAACTCTTACTTTACGCATCATCTGACGAATAACTACTTCAAAGTGTTTGTCATTGATTTTTACCCCTTGCAAACGGTATACTTCTTGAATTTCATTAACCAAATACTGTTGAACAGCAGCTGGTCCTTGAATTCTAAGAATATCTTCCGGAGTAATTGCTCCATCAGACAAAGGAACACCTGCTCTTACAAAGTCATTTTCTTGTACAAGAATCTGGCTTGATAATTTAACCAAGTATTTCTTAACCTCTCCAAATTTAGATTCAATAATGATTTCACGGTTTCCTCTTTTGATTTTTCCAAAAGAAACAACACCATCAATTTCTGAAACTACAGCTGGATTAGAAGGATTACGTGCTTCTAATAATTCGGTAATTCTTGGTAAACCTCCTGTAATATCTCCTGCTTTAGAAGAACGACGTGGAATTTTTACTAAAACTTTACCAGCTTTAATTTTCTCACCATTGTCAACCATCAAGTGGGCTCCAACTGGTAAGTTATAAGAACGTATTAATTCATTGTCTTTTCCGTAAACTAATAAAGTTGGAATTAATTTTTTAGCTCTGGATTCAGAAATAACTTTTTCTTGGAAACCAGTTTGCTCATCTATTTCAACTTGGAAAGATTGTCCTTGCTCTAAATCTTCATAGGCAATTTTACCTGTAAATTCAGAAACAATTACACCATTATATGGATCCCACTTACAAATCACAGCTCCTTTTGCTACTGCATCTCCGTCTTTAACGAAAATACTAGAACCGTAAGGAATGTTATGTGTATTAAGGACGATTCCAGTTTTAGAATCAACTAATTTCAATTCAGTTGAACGAGAAATTACAATATCAACTGCTTTTCCTTCGTTATCTTCGCCTTTAACGGTTTTTAAATCTTCTATTTCTAGTTTACCGTCAAAACGAGCAACAATACTGGATTCTTCAGAAATACCACCCGCAACTCCACCTACGTGGAATGTACGTAATGTTAACTGTGTTCCTGGTTCTCCAATAGATTGTGCTGCAATAACTCCAACAGCTTCCCCTCTTTGTGTCATTTTTCCAGTAGCTAGATTTCTACCATAACATTTGGCACAAATTCCTTTAGTAGCTTCACAAGTTAATGGAGAACGAACTTCCACTTTCTCGATTGGAGAAGCTTCGATCGCTTTCATAATAACTTCTGTGATTTGCTGACCTGAGCTTACCAGAATTTCATTAGTTGAAGGATTTATAACATCTTGCAAAGCAACACGTCCTAAAATTCGTTCTCCTAAAGATTCAACTATTTCTTCATTTTTCTTCAAAGCAGAAACTTCAATTCCTCTTAAAGTACCACAATCCTCAATGTTCACAATAACGTCTTGAGAAACGTCATGTAATCTACGTGTTAGGTATCCTGCATCAGCCGTTTTCAAAGCCGTATCCGCAAGTCCTTTACGAGCACCGTGAGTAGAAATAAAGTATTCAAGAATGGAAAGACCTTCTTTAAAGTTAGAAAGAATCGGGTTTTCAATAATTTCACCACCACCAGCATTCGATTTCTTAGGCTTAGCCATCAATCCACGCATACCAGTTAACTGACGAATTTGTTCTTTTGAACCCCTCGCTCCAGAGTCAAGCATCATATACACCGAGTTAAAACCTTGTTGGTCTTCTCTAATGTTTTTCATGGCTAATTCTGTAAGCATAGCATTCGTTGAAGTCCATACATCAATAACTTGGTTGTAACGTTCGTTATTGGTAATAAGACCCATATTGTAATTAGCAGAAATACCTTCAACTTGCTCTCTGGCGTCTGCAATTAATTCTCCTTTTCTTTCTGGAATAATAATATCACCTAAACTGAATGACAATCCACCTCTAAAGGCAAATTTGTAACCCATATCTTTCATGTCATCTAAGAAGGCAGCCGTAATTGGAACGCTGGTTGCACTTAAAATGTGTCCGATAATATCTCTAAGATTTTTCTTAGTCAATACATCATTGATATAACCTGCTGCTTCTGGTACTACTTCATTAAATAATACACGACCAGCGGTAGTTTGGATAATTTTAAATACCAATTCTCCAGCTTCATTGAAATCTTTAGCACGGATCTTAACACGTGCATTCAATTCTAATTTACCTTCGTTTAAAGCAATATTTACTTCTTCTGCAGAATAAAATACCAATCCTTCACCCAAAATTTTATGTTCTGGTGTAGACAAACGTTCTTTGGTCATATAATAAAGACCCAAGACCATATCCTGAGAAGGTACAGTTATCGGCGCACCATTTGCTGGATTCAAAATATTATGAGAAGCCAACATTAACAATTGTGCCTCTAATATAGCTTCTGGTCCTAATGGTAAGTGAACCGCCATTTGATCCCCATCAAAATCCGCATTAAATGCAGTACAAACTAAAGGGTGCAATTGGATTGCTTTTCCTTCAATTAATTTGGGTTGGAAAGCTTGAATACCCAATCGGTGCAAAGTAGGAGCACGATTCAATAAAATCGGGTGACCTTTAATTACATTTTCAAGAATATCCCAAACTACTGGTTCTTTTTTATCTATTATTTTCTTAGCCGATTTTACTGTTTTTACAATTCCTCTTTCTATCAATTTACGGATAACAAAAGGTTTGTATAATTCAGCTGCCATATCTTTAGGGATACCACATTCGAATAATTTTAATTCAGGTCCAACAACAATTACCGAACGAGCAGAATAATCCACACGTTTTCCAAGTAAGTTTTGACGGAAACGACCTTGTTTTCCTTTAAGGGAATCCGAAAGTGATTTCAACGGTCTGTTCGATTCTGTTTTAACAGCAGAGGCTTTTCTGGTATTATCAAATAAGGAATCTACCGATTCTTGCAACATACGTTTCTCATTTCTTAAGATTACTTCTGGAGCTTTAATCTCCATCAATCTTTTCAAACGGTTGTTACGTATAATTACACGACGGTATAAATCATTTAAATCTGAAGTAGCAAAACGACCTCCATCAAGTGGAACTAAAGGACGTAATTCTGGTGGAATAACAGGAACCACTTTCATAATCATCCATTCTGGACGATTCTCACGGTTTAAATTAGACTCACGGAATGATTCTACTACAATTAATCTTTTTAATGCTTCTGTTTTACGTTGTTTAGACGTTTCATTGTTAGCACTATGTCTCAATTGATAAGACAATTCATCTAAATCAATACGAGCCAATAAATCCATAATACATTCTGCTCCCATTTTGGCAACAAATTTATTAGGATCAAAATCATCAAGATATTGGTTGTCTGCAGGAAGTGAATCTAAGATAGTTAGATATTCTTCTTCAGTCAAAAAGTCCAATCTTTGTACCGATTCTCCTTCTGGATTTTTAGCTAATCCTGCCTGAATTACCACATATCTTTCATAGTAGATAATCATATCTAACTTTTTAGACGGCAATCCAAGAATGTAACCAATTTTGTTTGGAAGAGAACGGAAATACCAGATATGAGCAACAGGCACCACCAAATTGATGTGACCTACTCGGTCTCTACGTACTTTTTTCTCAGTAACTTCTACTCCACAACGGTCACAAATAATTCCTTTGTAACGGATTCTTTTGTATTTACCACAAGCACATTCAAAATCTTTTATAGGTCCGAAAATTCGTTCGCAAAAAAGACCATCACGCTCTGGCTTGTGCGTTCTGTAGTTGATAGTTTCTGGCTTCAAAACTTCACCTCTTGACTCTGCCAAGATGGATTCAGGAGAAGCTAAACCTATCGAAATTTTATTAAACCTTTTAATAGGGTTTTTATCCTTACTATTATTATTTCTGTTATTCATCATAGTTTTTACTATTGATTTTTTTACAATTAAAAATTGATACTTGTGTAAGTCGAAAGTTTGAAAATCGAAGGTCGAAAGGCAATCGATACTTTAAGACTTTAAAACATTTTAACTTCTGACTATAACACTCCTCGGTTTACTTCTCTAAACTTCAAATGAATATTTTGAAGTGCTATTTAAAACCCAATGGGCTATAAAAAATCGGAACGGTTTACGGGTATAAATCCTAAAAACTGGTATAAATGCCAAAGTAGAGATACGATTAATCGCATCTCTACAGTTGACAAATTTTATTTATTCTTCTAAACGAATGTCTAATCCAAGACCTTTCAATTCATGCATCAATACATTGAATGATTCCGGTAATCCTGGTTCTGGCATTGATTCTCCTTTTACGATTGCTTCGTAAGTTTTAGCTCTACCTATTACATCATCCGATTTAACAGTCAAGATTTCTCTAAGTGTACTTGATGCTCCATAAGCTTCAAGTGCCCAAACTTCCATCTCTCCAAAACGTTGACCACCAAATTGGGCTTTACCACCTAATGGTTGTTGAGTAATCAAAGAGTATGGTCCGATAGAACGCGCGTGCATTTTATCATCAACCATATGCCCTAATTTCAACATATAGATAACTCCAACAGTTGCAGCTTGGTGAAAACGTTCTCCTGTACCACCATCATAAAGATAGGTGTGACCGAATCTTGGAACTCCAGCTTCATCTGTAAATTCGTTGATCTGATCTAAAGTGGCTCCATCAAAAATTGGTGTAGCAAATTTTCTACCCAAATTCTGTCCGGCCCAACCCAGAACGGTCTCATATATCTGACCAATATTCATACGGGAAGGTACTCCAAGTGGATTCAACACGATGTCTACTGGCGTTCCGTCTTCTAAGAAAGGCATATCTTCATGACGAACAATCCGAGCAACAATACCTTTGTTACCGTGACGTCCCGCCATTTTATCCCCAACTTTAAGCTTACGTTTTTTAGCGATATAAACTTTAGCTAATTTCAAGATTCCTGCAGGCAATTCATCTCCTACAGTAATAGTGAATTTCTCTCTACGCAAGGCACCTTGTAAATCGTTCAACTTAATTTTATAGTTGTGAATCAGATCATTTACCATTTTATTAGTAGCATCATCAGCAACCCATTGTCCTTTACTTAAGTGAGCGAAATCTTCAACAGCATAAAGCATTTTTTGAGTATATTTTTTACCTTTTGGTAAAACTTCTTCACCCAAATCATTCATTACACCCTGAGAGGTTTTTCCGTTAACGATATTGAAAAGTTTCTCTACTAATTTGTCTTTTAATTCAACAAATTTAGTTTCGAATTCCGACTCTAAAGCGCCTAAAGCATCTTTATCCTGGGTTCTCTTACGTTTATCTTTTACAGCTCTTGCGAATAATTTTTTGTCTAAAACAACACCATGTAATGAAGGCGACGCTTTCAATGAAGCATCTTTTACATCTCCTGCTTTGTCCCCGAAGATTGCACGAAGCAATTTCTCT
>CANEZU010000049.1 GCA_947444255.1 Flavobacteriaceae bacterium
AAATGGAGAAAAAAGATATACGAGCCTTAACTAAAGAACAATTACGTGAATTTTTTGTCACTCATGGAGATCAGGCTTTTCGAGGTGTACAAGTATATGAATGGTTGTGGAGTAAAGGAGTACACCGATTTGAAGACATGACTAATGTTTCTAAGCAAACACGTGAACTGCTTGAAAACAACTCTGTAATTAATCACATCAAAGTTGACACGATGCAACGTTCCAACGATGGAACTGTTAAAAATGCTGTTCGCTTGCACGATGGCTTGGTTGTAGAAAGTGTCTTGATTCCTACGAATACCAGAACAACAGCCTGTGTTTCTAGTCAGGTAGGCTGTAGTTTAGATTGTAATTTTTGTGCAACAGCCCGATTAAAAAGGATGCGAAATTTAAATCCGGACGAAATCTATGATCAGGTTATGGCCATCGATAAAGAAAGTCGATTGTATTACAATCATCCTTTGTCTAATATTGTTTTCATGGGAATGGGTGAGCCATTGATGAATTACAATAATGTTCTGAAAGCTATTGATATGATTACTTCTCCTGAAGGTCTTGGTATGTCACCTAAAAGAATTATGCTTTCGACTTCCGGAGTGCCAAAAATGATAAAAAAATTGGCTGATGACGATGTGAAATTTAAACTTGCCGTTTCGCTTCATTCTGCAATCGATGAAATTCGATCCCGAATTATGCCTTTTAGTTCCAATTTTCCATTGGCAGATTTGAGAGAATCGTTAGAATATTGGTATTCCAAAACAAAGAGCAAAATCTCCTATGAATACGTAGTTTGGAAAGATATAAATGATAACAAAGAGTCAATAGGTGCGCTGGTTAAGTTTTGTAAATATGTACCCTGTAAAGTTAATTTAATAGAATACAATCCTATCGATGATGGTGAATTTCAACAAGCCTCAGAAGAATCGATTAATGCCTATATAAAAGCTTTGGAATCCAGTGGAATAGTTGTGAAAGTGAGACGCAGTCGAGGAAAAGATATTGATGCTGCTTGTGGTCAATTGGCGAACAAAGAAGCAGAAGCTTAATTATTACTATAGATTAAATATAAAAGAGGTTGATTTTTATAAAGTCAACCTCTTTTTAAATATAAGCTAGAATTATTTTTTCAATTCTATTATTTCTTTAGCAATTGGATGATTAGCTTTGAAAGTATAGCCCATTGATTTTGTAATTGTTTGTGCAAACTGCTCTTGATACAATTGGTTCTCTGTTTTAATCTCTCCTTTTCCAATAATCTCAGGACCCATTGCTGCAAACCAGATTTCGTATGCGTCTTTTATATCACTTCCATGGCTGGTCCATTGTTCTTTTATTTTGTCCCCACGACCATGATCAGTTGTTATTATAAGAGTAGTTTTATTTTTATACTGTGGGTCATTTTGAACAAAATCCCATATTTGTTTAATCCAGGCATCCACTTGGTGTCCGGCATCTAAATAAGAACGATAGTGGCCTGCATGGGCCCATTCATCCGTTTCACCGTAGGCGATGTATAGAACGCGCGGTTTATTGGTTTTTAATTCATCTAAGGCTTCATAATGTGTAAAAACATCCAAGCACTCGTCTCCATGAAAAGGTTTAAAGGAATCAGCAAGCATATTGTTAATTAATTTTTGTTGCTCAGTCGGATTCTTACCACCGATTTTGTCAAATGCTGAAATTACCGGAAAACCACTTCTTTCCTCATTTAATATTCTATCAAAAGCATCCCAAGCACCAAAAGCAGCTACTTTTCCTTTTATACCAGATTGCTTATTTAGAAATTCTAAAACATTTTCATTTGGATTTGGTTTATAACCGTTAGAGTTAACCAAAGTATCTGCATAACCTGTCATTATTTCGTTGTATCCGGGATAGCTAAACCAATACGGATTAGCATTATCCACCTTGTTTTTTAAATCTCTATTTCCATAAATTTGACCTTTTGAAGCTATCTCAGACCAAATAAAGGGCATTAGTTTTTCTCTTCTTTCCTTAAGATCGGTGCTCCAATATTTCTTGTAAATATATATACTGTCCCCTTGATTAAATTTTTTATCATTAGCTATTGAAGTGTCCATACCTTTAAAAATTTCTTGCCATCTAAAACCATCGGTTGTAATGATGATGATATTTTCTGTTTTTTGAGAATAAGTCAGAACAGTTAAGAAAAGGCTCAGAAAGGCTATTGTTTTTTTCATAATCATATTTTTATGTCATTGAATATTTGGACCAAAAATATAGTTTAGTTTAGATAATCGCGTTAAGATAAGTTTAATAAATAAATTCACTTTAATAAATAATATTTTTAAAATTGTTAGGTATCTTTGAAGCCGAATGAATATCACTTCACAAATAAAACAGCCGATCCAAATTGAGATGGAACTTTTCGAGAAAAAGTTCTACGAATCAATGAGTTCAAATGTGGCTCTGCTAAATCGAATTACCTATTATGTAGTTAATAGAAAAGGCAAACAAATGCGCCCTATGTTTGTTTTTCTAACTGCTAAAATGCTTTCTGAGGGTTCCGTAAACGAAAGAACCTACCGTGGAGCATCAGTAATTGAATTGATTCATACTGCCACTTTGGTGCATGATGATGTAGTTGACGATAGTAATAGAAGAAGAGGTTTTTTCTCCATTAATGCACTTTGGAAAAATAAAATTGCCGTTTTGGTAGGTGATTATTTACTTTCAAAAGGATTATTACTTTCTATCGACAATGGAGATTTTGACTTATTAAGAATCATTTCGGTTGCCGTTCGCGAAATGAGTGAAGGAGAGTTATTACAAATTGAGAAAGCCCGCCGACTGGATATTGACGAAGCTGTATATTATGAAATCATCCGAAAGAAAACAGCAACACTGATTGCGGCTTGTTGTGCTCTGGGTGCTAAATCAGTTATTGAAGAGGAATTTCAGGTCGAAAACATGCGTAAATTTGGTGAACTTATTGGAATGGCTTTTCAAATTAAAGACGATTTATTTGATTATACAGAAAAAGCCATTGGCAAACCAACTGGGATTGATATCAAAGAACAAAAAATGACTTTGCCATTAATTTATGTTTTGAATCACTGTACTTCAAAAGAAAAATCCTGGCTAATCAATTCTGTGAAAAATCACAATAAAGATAAAAAACGTGTTAAGGAAGTTATTGCTTTTGTTAAGAACAATAATGGACTTGTTTATGCGGAAGAAAAAATGGTCGAATTTCAGCAAGAAGCACTTCAGCTTTTGAATATTTATCCGGAATCAAAATATAAGGAGGCTTTAATTTTGATGGTAAACTACGTAATAGAGAGAAAAAAATAACTTTCCTCGAGCCGCCACTATCAAAATCTACCCTGTTTTTTAGCTAATACTCCTCATTTTTTATAAATTTATAAGGGCATGCAACCTTTTTATTAAAAATTGCGTCTATATAAATAGTAACACCTTATCCGATATTTTGAAAGTAATCCATTTACATCAGGAAGAACATGAAATCATCCGTTTAGCTTTCGAAAATAATCGTCAGGCTCAGCAAATGATATTCAATAAATTTTCTCCAAAGATGTTAGGAGTTTGTCGCCAATATATAAAGGATCTTCATTTTGCCGAGGATTTAATGTTAACGGCTTTTATGAAAGTCTTTTCTAACTTAGGAAGTTTTGAAAATAAAGGAAGTTTCGAAGGCTGGATTCGGCGCATTATGGTCAACGAATGTATTTCATATATCAGAGTTCAGAAAAAAGTAAGCTTTTTAGAAGAAACGACTTACATAGAAGAAAGTTTTAATTCGATTGAAAGTGACTACAGAATCGATGAGATTCAATTTATAATTGATCAATTGCCAGAGGGTTACAAAACGGTTTTTAATTTATATGTAATCGAAGGATATAAGCATTTAGAGATTGCAACAATGTTAGGGATAAATGAAGGTACGTCAAAATCACAACTTTCTCATGCTAGAAAGATGCTACAAAAACAGATTCAGACACTAAAAAATTATAGTTATGGAACAGACTAAATTAGAAAAGGAAATAAGACAGCAATTAAGTCATAGGGAAATCACACCTTCTATTGATGCATGGGATAAACTGCATTTAATGCTTGATAATGAACCCAAAATTAAACTTAAAAGGAGTTATGATTGGTTGTATACTGCAGCTAGTATTATAGGATTCGTATTCGTTGCAACGGTTTTTTTTAGTCAGACCGAAGAGCTCGTAGACCTTAAAAGAGAGGATGTGGTTATTGTAAATAAGAAGACCATTTCAACTTTAGAGGAGAATAAAAAAACTACTAATGTTAATAAGTCGGTAAACTTATTAGGAGTTTCTAAAGTAAAAAAAACAGTGGTGATTAGAGAGGAAACCAATTTAGCAGAAAACAATACATCAAAAACAGCTAAAAAGGGTATTCCAGAATCGGAAATTATTACAGAAAACACTAGCCGTTTAAGTGCAACTGTACCAAATCATGAAACGATCGACGAATTATTGACTGCTGCAGTTTTTGACAATAATCCAAAAATTGAAAATAATAGAAGTAAACTAAAAGTAGACGTTGCAAATTTGCTTTCACAAGTTGACGGCGAGTTAGAGCTCTCCTTTAGAGAAAAAGTAGTTCAAAAGCTAGGTGAAAATTATAAAATAATCAAAGTCGCACTTAACAATAGGAATCAAGAATAAATCCAAACAACTTAAAAAATAAATGTCATGAGAAATTTAACTATTTACTTTATAGTAATGCTATGTCTTTTTTTAAATAGCATTAATGCCCAAGAAACATTTGAATCTCGAGCAAAAAAAATTGCAACTGCTATTGAAAAAATAACAAATGATGAGAAGGTAGGCTTGAAAATGGAGATTGAAAATGTGAATCTCGAAATCGAAAAAGGACTAATTTCTCGAGATCAGGCCGATGCGAAAAAATTGAAACTGGCAAAATTTAGAGCAGTTGCGATTGAAAATAGAATTAATGATGAACAAGATAAGCTCAATGCTTTAGTTAAAGAAAAAGTAGAGGGTAAAATAGCTGAAAGCAATACTTCGGACTCTATTGTTTATAAATTTAGCAACAGAATTGGATTAAAAATATTAAATGATTCTGTCAAAAAAGTAGTCCTTTTTAATAAAGAGAAAAGAACGAGTTCGCAATTTGTTTTCGCATTTGGTCTTAATAATTTAGTTACTGATAATAGAGTTGCTAAGTCAGATTTCCGATATTATGGCTCCCATTTTTACGAATGGGGATTAACTTTAAATAGTCGAATTTTAAAAAACAATAACTTGCTTCATGCGAAATACGGATTATCAGTTATGTATAATAATCTTCGACCAGCAAACAATCGGTTTTTTGAAGAAAACGGAGAGCAAACGAACTTAATTGTAAGTTCAAATCATCTGAATGATTCTAGGTTTAGAAATGTTTATTTGGTTGTTCCAGCACATCTTGAATTTGATTTTTCAGGAACAGCTACTGAAAAAGGACGAACCACTTTTAGAACCCATAAAAGTGTTAGAATTGGTATTGGGGCATATGCTGGGGTAAATCTAAAATCCAAACAAGTTTTAAAATATGAGGATTCAAACAATAACAATGTCAGATCCGTTAGTAAAGGAGATTTTAATACAAATGATTTTATATATGGTTTAAGTGCCTATGCGGGTTATAAATCAACAAGTTTATATCTTAAATACGATTTAAATCCCTTGTTTAGAAATAGCCTGAAAGATCAAAACAACATCTCTCTCGGAATAAGATTTGATTTAAATTAAATTATTTTCTTCATTTAGTATTTTTAAAGTGCCCTGATAGGGGCGCTTTTTTTATAACAGGAAAATTAAAAATTGAAAAAGAGTTAAATTTAATTGAGATTCAAATTGCATAATTTTTTTTAATAAACGAAATTACAGTTTTATATGTAATCTTGAAATCTTGTTTATCGTATTTTTAATAGTTTTTTTTAGAAAATGCCTCACTAATTTTAGTGAGGTAAATATCACTAAATAAGGGTATTGTTTGGTTTGTTTTATTTAGTGAAATTTACGAGATTAACCTATAAGTTATGACTCAATTTGCAGCCTTTTATTTAATCGATATTAAATGGATAATAATCTTGTTATTACTCTCGATTAGATTAATGAATTTAATAAATGACACACTAAGTTTTCAATTAGGTTTAAATTTTTAATGTTGTTTAAAGCTAAAGGCATTCTTTTTTGATTTGTTGGAGCAATTTTAATATATGTATACAGTAAAAAAAACAGTCTTAAAAAAAATTCTTATTATAGATAAAACTAATATATTTTCTGATTATTTTAAAAGTATTTTAGAATTAAATTATGATGATAATTATGTTTCTAGTTTGAATAATATTCAAGAATCTGATCTTTTAAAAAAAGACATTGTGATGATTGTATTATATGATTTGTATGATTTATTCGAATTATTGAAAATCTATAATCAACCTGTTTCAGTTATTATTGCGTCATACAAACCAGATATATTATGTAAATTAATCAAATTAAATTATGCATATATAATCAATCTTCAAAAGGATACTTTAAAAATTAAAACTGATATTATAAACAGTTTAAATCAAATAAATACAATTTTTCACAACTAATTCATTAATTAAAAAAATAGATTATGAAACAATTAAATCATACTAAAGATATTTTAATGAAGGAAAATTATCTACGCGTTTATTTAAAGGACGGTAATGAAAAAAGAATTTTAGTTTCTAAAATTAGAAGTATTTATATTAAAGTTAATAAAAACAACAAAAGATCATATTATCTCCTGCTAAGATTTTTTTTTATTTTAGGTTTATCGGTTTTATTCATACAAACGGATTTTTCAATTATAATAGTTCCAATGTCAATTTTGTTTTTTGTAGATGCATCTTTTAGTCAAAACAAATATGCGTTAGTTGTAGAATACAAATCGGGGATTAATTATAATTTTCCTTTTTCAAAAAAATCAAAAGGGGAAATAGTTGATGAATTACGAAATGTTCGTTTGGCATTAGATGGTTTCAAAAAGAACAAAGAGAATATGATTTTAGCTGTATACTAAAAATATATTAAATATGTTTTAATATTATGAGATCAAAGTTTGTAACTTTGAGTTTTAAATTTAAAAGCAAATTTTGATTTCAAAATCCACTATAGAAACTGTTTTCGAAACCGCTCGAGTAGAAGAAGTGATTGGCGATTTTGTTCAATTAAAGCGTGCGGGTAGTAATTTTAAAGGGTTAAGTCCTTTTTCAGACGAGCGTTCCCCTTCCTTTATGGTTTCGCCAGTCAAGCAAATCTGGAAAGATTTTAGCTCCGGAAAAGGGGGTAATGCCATTGCTTTTATAATGGAGCACGAACATTTCACTTACCCGGAAGCCATTCGATATCTAGCCAAAAAATACAATATTGAAATTGAGGAAACCGAACAAACGGATGCTGAAAAAGCAAATACTGATGTTAGAGAGAGTATGTATCTAGTTTCAGAATTTGCTAAGTCCTATTTTCATAACACTCTTTTAAATACCGATGAAGGAAAAGCTATTGGTTTTTCCTATTTTAAAGAGAGAGGTTTTACAAACGAAACGATAAAAAAGTTTTCCCTAGGATATTCTCCAGAATCTTGGGATGCTTTTACAAAAGAAGCATTAGGAAAAGGATACAAGCTAGAATTTCTTGAAAGTACTGGATTGACTATTCCAAAAGAGGATAGGCCATTTGATCGATTCAAAGGGCGTGTTATGTTTCCTATAAAAAGTATGTCTGGTCGAATATTAGGATTTGGAGGAAGAATACTTAGCAATGACAAAAAAGCAGCCAAATATCTAAATTCACCCGAAAGCGATATCTATCATAAAAGTAAAGTTTTGTACGGTATTTTTCAAGCCAAACAAGCGATTGCCAAACAAAACAATTGTTTTTTAGTTGAGGGTTATACTGATGTTATCCAATTTAATCAATCTGGTATTGAAAATGTAGTTGCTTCCTCGGGTACTGCTCTGACACCAGATCAAATCCGTTTGATAAATAGATTAACAAAAAACATAACGGTTTTATACGACGGTGATGCGGCAGGACTTCGTGCTTCAATTCGTGGAATTGATTTGATTCTTGAAGAAGGGATGAATGTAAAAGTTTGTACTTTTCCTGAAGGGGAAGATCCAGATAGTTTTGCCAAGAAAACATCCTATGAGGATTTGGTTTTATATCTTGAAAATAATGCCAAGGATTTTATTCAATTTAAAGCATCGCTTTTAATGAACGAGGCGAAGAATGATCCAATTAAAAAAGCAGACCTGATAAGAGATATGGTTGTAAGCATCTCAAAGATTCCTGACCGAATAAAAAGAGAAATTTACATTCAGGAATGTTCCCGCATAATGGATATTTCTGAACAGGTTTTATTAAATACCTTGGCTCAATTGGTTCAAAAGGACGTTACGGGGACTGATAAGAAAAGCAAACAAGATCAAAAAGCTTTTGAAGTTGTAAAAAACTCTAGTCCTGAAACTTTAGATAAAATTGATGTTCAATATGAATTGGAAAAAAAGATTATAGAAATTCTTTTATTGTATGGAGATAAAACGGAGGAATTTGAAGACATATTATTTAAGGCAAATGAGGCAGGAGAAATTGAAAATTCTGTTGAGATAAAAGAGTATAAAGTCTACCAAAGAATTTATTTAAGTCTTCAAGAAGACGAAGTTGAATTGGCTAATCCTTTATTTCGAGCTATTTATAATGATTTAGTTGATTATTTTCATCAAAATGAAAACTTTCAAATCGAACAATACTTGATTCATTTAGAACCAGAATTTTCACAAGAAGTAACAGACATATTAATGATAGAGGAATTGCAGTCACTTCATAATTGGGAAGGTCAACAAATCATGGTTAAAATGAAAGACCAAACAATTGGTCAATATGTTTCAGAAACAATATTGACCCTTCGCTGGTATTTGGTTAATAGAATTATTGAGGAATTAAAAGGAACTATATCTTTAGAACCTGATTCAGATAATACAGAGCCTTTGTCTATGGCAATGGATTATTATAAGCTTATTAATTCTTTCGCGAAAAAACTTGGTAGAGTTATGTCGCGGTATAATTAAACTATTTCTAATGTTTTAGCCTTATTTACTAAATCAACTAAATTAGTCACATTAAGCTTAGTCAGTAAACGAAGTTTATAAGTACTGATTGTTTTTTCGTTAAGTTTTAGGATGTCAGCTATTTCATTGTTCTTTTTCCCTCCACTTAAATAGCGTAAAACTTCAATCTCTCTGTTTGATAATTTCCGATACAAACGTTCGCTTTTATTCTGTTTTGCTATCAAGGCCAAATTTTTCTTGATACTGTCGTTCATTATAATCTGACCATGATGTACTTTCATGATCGCAATTCCAAGAGTTTCAAGTTTCGAGGTTTTATGAACATAACCAGCAACACCTGCTTTAATAGCATTGGGAGCATAAATTTGTTCAGAATATCCACTAAAAATTATGATTTTAGTTTTTGGATAATTCTTTACAATTGCTTTCAGTTCGTAGATACTAGACAATCCATCTAAATCTAAGTCTAATATTAAGATATCGATTTCTTTACTATAAAGAATATCTTTTACCATTGAGAAATTTCCTACGTTTGCGACAATACTAATATCAGTATGGTCCTTAAAATAAGATTTCACGCCAAAATGTACTACAGGATAATTGTCTGCTAAACATACTCTAATCATAGCTTTGAATTTTAAGGTTTTTAACTAATTCACAGTATAAACTTAGTTAAAAGTATATTTCAAGTCTAATTTTTTAGATAAAGGACCATTATTTCCGATGAATGGAACATACTGGTATAGATTTCATTTTATGTAGGTTTATTTTGTTTAATTTTTTATATATTTCGAACACAATTTTCTCCCTTCCAATGAAGTCATTTTCGGTTTTTCCTGCTTCATTTTGGTCCATTGCCCATTCTAATTCATCGTAACTTGCACCTAATTGATCTTCATCAGTTCGATCATCGCCAAATAATCCATCAGTTGGGGCAGCAACTAATATTGAATTTGGAATTTCTAAATAAGTACCCAAAGCATAAACTTCTGATTTCATCAAATCTGCTATAGGACTTAAATCGACTCCTCCATCTCCATATTTAGTGTAAAAACCAACACCAAAATCTTCCACCTTATTTCCAGTTCCTGCAACTAATAACCCCTGCAAACCTGCAAAATAATATAAAGTTGACATTCTTAAGCGGGCACGAGTATTAGCAAGTGATAAATTTAATTTAGCCATATCAACAACCTCTTCTTTGGGTAATTCATTTTTGAATGTTTCAAAAACGGAAGTCAAATTAACTTCGGTATTTGTTACATTTGGATATCGCTTTTTTAATAGCTGAATATGTTCTCTAGCGCGACTTACATGACTTGGTGCTTGATGGATAGGCATTTCTACACATAAAACTTTTAGACCTGTTTGTGCGCACAATGTTGAGGTTACCGCAGAATCTACACCTCCTGATATTCCAATAACAAAACCATTTACTTTTGCATTTAGAGCATATTCTTTTAACCAATCAACGATATGAAGGTTAACTTTTTCAACTTCAATAGTACTTTTTTTAGTCATAATTAATAAATTTAAAAAACGGCAATGTATCTTTGTAAAATTAATAATTATTAGGGGCTATTTCCTGCTTTTCGCTCCAATCTTTTTTTACTTTATCAATAAAAAGGATTTTCATTATAATCAGGCTATAAAAATATATTAAATGAGAAAATTAGTATTCCTATTTTCATTATTACTAGTTTTTCTGTCTTGTGACAAAAAAAATAAAGTAGAGAAAGCTGTTGATGAAATAAATATTGATCTCAAAGTTGATCGATTTGATCAGGCTTTTTTTGAAAGTAAACCACAGGATTTACCGAAATTAAAAGAACAGTATCCATTCTTTTTCCCTCAAGGTAATGAAGATTCTGTCTGGATTGAAAAAATGGAAAATCCACAATGGAGGGAACTCTATAGCGAAGTTCAAAAGAAATTTCGCGATTTTGAACCAGAGAAATTAAAAATAGTTGGTCTTTTTAAACATATCAAATATTATTTTCCTAAAACGAATACACCGGAAATTTTCACAATAATTTCTGAGATGGATTATAATAATAAAGTGGTTTATACGGATGATAAAATTATTATTGCTTTAGAATTATATCTTGGAAAAAATCATAAGTTTTATGAATATCCGGAATATATAAAGCAAAATTTCGAACCTAACCAAATACTCCCTGATATTGTTTCTAGTTTTTCAAAAGGAAAAGTAGCTCCGCCTAGGGATCAAACTTTACTTTCACAAATGATCTATGCAGGTAAGGAATTGTATCTCAAAGATTTGTTGCTTCCGGACTATTCTGATGCGGATAAAATAGGTTATAAGCCAGAACAAATTCTTTGGAGTAAGGAAAACGAAGGCTATATGTGGCGCTATTTTATAGAAAAAAAACTCTTATTTGATACCGATCAAAAGCTTTTATCCCAATTTATAAATCCTGCTCCTTTTTCAAAATTTTATCTTGAGATTGATAATGAATCTCCTGGAAGAGTAGGTTCTTGGATAGGTTGGCAAATTGTACGTTCTTACATGGAGAATAATGAAGTATCTTTGCATGAGTTATTGCAGATGGATGCAAAAGAAATTTTCGAAAAATCAAAATACAAACCTACGAAGTAATGTCAAGTAAAATTAAATCAGAAATAAACTTCCTTGTTGAATTAGATGAAAACAGGGTTCCAGAAAAAATATTATGGACAGCTCAAGACAATGGAATCAATGTTGAAGAAGCAAAAGCGATGATGCTTTCCATTTGGGATAGTAAAAAACAAGAAACGCTTCGCATTGATTTGTGGACAAAGGAAATGCCAGTAGATGAAATGAAATTATTTTTTCACCAAACCTTAGTTGCGATGTCAGATACATTTCAGCGTGCTACAGATGATCAGAAAATGGCAGATACAATGAAAGACTTCTGTGATTATTTTGCGGAAAAATTAGAATTGACTAAATAATAATTACCGGTCATTAAATATAAATGCCCCAAACTAATTTATAGTTTGGGGCATTTATATTTATATTAAAATTATTTCTAAAACTCACTATTGTTTTTAAATACTTCTTCGTTTACCTCTTCAATATAATTTAGAATATCTTCTTTACCAGTGCTTTCTGTAGAAGAAGTCACAAAATAGTGAGGGATTTCAGCCCAATTATTGGCAAACAATTTTTTCTTGTAAGCGGCTACATGAGAATCGACTTTGACTTTACTGATTTTATCTGCTTTGGTAAACACAATGCAAAAAGGGATTTCGCTTTCGCCCATATAAGCCATAAATTCAATATCTATGAGTTGGGCTTCGTGTCGAATATCTATTAACACAAAAGCACAAACGAGCTGCTCTCTATTTTCAAAATAATCCGTAATAAATTGCTGAAAAACAGATTTTGTTTTTTTAGAAACTTTGGCAAAACCATATCCTGGTAAATCGACTAAAAACCAATTATTGTTAATTTTAAAATGATTAATTAATTGCGTTTTTCCTGGTCGCCCAGAAGTTTTTGCTAAATTCTTGTGGTTGGTCAACATGTTTATCAAGGAAGATTTCCCCACATTTGATCGGCCAATAAAAGCATATTCCGGTAAAATTTCCTTCGGACATTTATCTACTTCGGAATTGCTAATTATAAATTCAGCGGTGTTGATTTTCATATGTTGTTATTCTAATTTGCAAATATAGTCAAAAAAATAACCACTATTTTTTAGAATTCAAATCTAATAAATAGTGGTTTTACTGTTATTTGGAAAATTTTAGAGTTCGTTTTTCGTCAACCAACTGCTCATTATAGTATTAAATTCGTCAGGATGTTCCATCATTGCAGCATGTCCGCAATTGTCTATCCAATATAAGGAAGAATGTGGTAAAAGTTTATGAAATTCTTCGGCAACTTCAGGAGGAGTCACTTTGTCATTTTTACCCCAAATAATACAGGTTGGAATGTGCATCTTTGGTAAATCTTTTGCCATATTGTGTCTAATAGCGCTTTTTGCAATTGTCAAAGTCTTAATTAACTTGATTCGGTCATTTGCCATAGCGTAAACTTCATCCACTATTTCTTTGGTGGCAACTTTTGGATCGAAAAACACATCTTCGGCTTTTTTCTGAATGTAATCATAGTCACCTCTTCGAGGATAACTATCACCCATGGCACTTTCATATAGTCCTGAACTTCCTGTAATAATTAAACCCAACATTTTTTCCGGATACATCTTAGCATGATATAAACCGATATGGCCACCTAAGGAATTACCGAGTAAAATTACTCTGTCATATCCTTTAAAAGTGATAAAATCTTTCACGTATTTTGCAAAAGATTTCACATTGGTTTTTAAAATATTTTGGGTGTAAATTGGTAATTCTGGAATTACAATTTTGT
>CANEZU010000050.1 GCA_947444255.1 Flavobacteriaceae bacterium
GTAATTGTCCTTTTGTAACTTCAAATCTAAAATGTTCGTACAATTCGTCCTCTTCTACTTCTTGATTATCGTTATTATTGTTCATTTACTGGTGTTTCTGGAGTTTGTTCTAGAGCTGAAATGCTGTCAGTTTGAGTTTCCTCAAAACCTACATTTCCATCACCTAAAACCAAGTCTATTTTTGAAGATTTGAAAACTTTATCTCCGGGATTTAATTTCTTTCCATTAAGTCTCATTTCTAAAACCATATCTTTACCTAGATAAGGTTTATAAGTAATCGATCCTTCTTCTAATCCTAAAGATTTCAATGTAGGGACAGCTTGACGGTATGTTTTTTCTATTAAATCCGGGATTCGAACCATCGAAAAACCAGAAGAATTTATCTTAATATATATCTTTCTTCCCTCTTTGACTTTAGCTCCAGCAATTGGATCTTGATCTACAACACTATGTTTAGGGTATTCTTTTTTAAAATCAACACTGTCTAAAAGAACATATTCCAAATTCAAATCGTTTAACTTTTCTTCCACCTGTTGTTCACTTAATTTACTCAAATTAGGAACTGTGATTTCTTGTCCATGATCTGTAATGTAAGTCAACCAATGCATAAACAAAAAACCTAAAACGCCAACAATTGACAAAGCGATCAGTATTTGTATAAAAAAATCCTTACTTTTAAGATAATTGACTAAACTCATATTATTTCTATTTACTGCAAAGATATAAAAATACTAAAGGCAATTCGTTTCAAAAAAAATGATAATTTTGTTTAATATTAATTAAGGAGCTATTTCCCGCTTTTCGCTCTATCTTTCCCAAGCTAAAAAGCGAGGAAAAAGGATACCGCTGTAATCGGTGATAAAATCAGACTCTGAAACAAAACTATTTTTAAAATATGAAAAACATTGCCATTATCATGGGCGGCTATTCAAGCGAATATAAGATTTCACTTATCAGTGGAAATGTCGTATACCAATTTTTAGATCAAACAAAATACAAAGGATTTAGAATCCATATTTTCAAAGAAAAATGGGTTTATGTCGATGAAAAAGAGGTCGAATTTCCTATTGATAAAAATGATTTTTCGGTAAACGTAAACGGAACTAAAATTAGTTTCAATGCTGTCTTCAATGCTATACATGGAACTCCAGGCGAAGATGGATTAATGCAAGCCTATTTTGAATTGCTTGGAATCCCACAAACCTCTTGTGATTATTATCAGGCAGCATTGACCTTCAATAAACGAGATTTGCTTTCCGTTTTAAAACCTTACGGAATAAAAACGGCAACTTCGTACTATTTAAATAAGGGGGAATCCATAAACACAGCTGAAATCGTTAAAAAAGTAGGATTACCTTGCTTTGTAAAACCAAATAAATCAGGTTCTAGTTTTGGAATATCCAAAGTAAAAACAGAAGCTGAATTACCCATAGCCATTGAAGTAGCTTATCAGGAAGACACTGAAATCATCATCGAAAGTTTCCTTGATGGCACCGAAGTTTCTGTTGGTGTAATCAATTACAAAGGAACAATCACCGTTTTACCTATTACAGAAATAGTTTCCGAAAATGATTTCTTCGATTATGAAGCCAAATATTTAGGTAAATCACAAGAAATTACTCCTGCACGAATTTCAGATGAAATGACAGAAAAGGTAAATAAAATTGCTAAACATGCCTACGAAATCCTTGGAATGAAAGGATTTTCAAGAAGTGAATTTATAATCGTTAATGGAGATCCTTTTATGTTAGAAATGAACACGATTCCGGGTCTAACTACTGAAAGTTTAATTCCGCAACAAGCTAAAGCAGCAGGAATTTCATTAGAGGATTTATTTACCAATGCCATTGAATTGGCTTTGATTTAATAAAATTTACTGAAAAATTTTAATTAGAACATTACAATTTATATCATGAGAAAAGCAATATTTCCAGGTTCGTTTGACCCAATCACATTAGGACATTATGATATTATTAAAAGAAGTATTCCTTTATTTGATGAAATTGTAATTGCAATTGGTATTAATGCCGAGAAAAAATACATGTTTACTCTTGAGGAAAGAAAACGATTTATAGAAGAATCATTTGCTGATGAACCCTCTATTTCGGTTATTACTTATGAGGGATTAACCATTGATTTATGTAAAAATATAAAAGCTAATTTTATCCTTCGAGGGCTTCGGAATCCAGCTGATTTTGAGTTCGAAAAAGCTATAGCGCACACTAATAGAAGACTTTCAAAAATAGAAACTGTTTTCTTATTAACTGCAGCAAAAACATCCTACATAAGTTCTAGTATTGTTCGCGATGTGATTCGAAATGGTGGACAATATGAAATGTTAGTTCCCGATGCCGTAAAAGTCAAAAGCAAGAAGTAAACTAGTGATATATTTGCGGAATATCCTATTTAAATGTACTTTCGCAGCTTTAAAAATAGAGAATTTAGATTATGGAAAGAGTATTAAATAAACGTAGCGATTCGAAATGTGAATTATGCGCTGCAACAGAAAATTTAAGTGTTTTTGCCGTTTTACCAATCAAAAAAGGGGGTGCAGATGAAAATATATTGGCATGCAAAACTTGTCTAGACCAAATTGAAAATCCAGGAAATGAAGATTTAAACCACTGGAGATGTTTAAACGATAGCATGTGGAGTGAGCATATTCCTGTTCAAGTTGTTGCTTGGAGAATGTTAAGCAGATTGAGAGCAGCAGGTTGGCCAAAAGAATTATTAGACCAAATGTATTTAGACGAAGATGACTTGGAATGGGCACAAGCTACTGGTGAAGGCGAAGACGATGAAGCTAAAATTATTCACCGAGATGTAAATGGCGTTATTTTATCTACTGGTGATTCTGTAGTTTTAATCAAAGATTTAAAGGTTAAAGGTTCGAGTATGGTTGCAAAGCAAGGAACTGCAGTTCGAAATATTAGACTAGATCATGAAAATGCTGAATATATTGAAGGAAGAGTTGACAGTCAAACTATTGTTATCATTACACAATACGTTAAGAAAGTATAGTTTCCATAAAATATTTTCAATAAAAAAATCCTTAGCCTTTAATTTAGCGCTAAGGATTTTTTTTAAAGTTAAATTCGAAAGAATTTCAAAGTGTAACTAAAATAGATTCTAATCCTCGACTTTCTTAACTACTTTTCTGGCAACTTCAATTTTGAATTTTTTGCCTTTCATTTTCTCATCCTGAATATTCTTTAGTAAATCGGCTACTTTATTATATTTAACAGCTGCAAAGGATATAAAATCTTTCACTTCAATTAATCCTAAATCTTCTTTTTCAAGTTTTCCTTTTTGAGAAAAGAAACCTACAATATCAATTTTGTTGAGTTTATTTTTTTTTCCACCACTAATATAAACCGTTTGGAATTCAGGAGGTTTTGGCAAGGAATTAGAATTTTCAACTTTCAAAACTCCCATACTGTAATCTAAATAATCAGATTTTTTTTCACTTTCGTGAGCAATAATATAAGCCGTTCCAGATGCTAACATCCTTGCAGTTCTTCCATTTCTATGTGTAAATTCATCTTCTTTAGATGGCAAATGATAATGAATGACATGCTTCATTTCAGGAATATCCAGTCCACGAGCAGCCAAATCAGTCGTTATTAAATAACTCACACTTCCATTTCTAAACTGAATTAAAGCACGCTCTCTTTCATCTTGGTCCATTCCTCCATGATAGTAGGTCGAATGTATTCCTTTTTCGTTTAAAGTGTCGCTAATGCGCTCTGCAGCGTCGCGATGGTTGCAAAAAACAAGTGCCGATTGTGATTTTAAAGAACAAATCAAATTAAACAAACTCCCTATTTTATCTTTTTCCTTTGAAACAATCATTTTCATAGAAAGATTATTCCTTTCTTCTTCCTCGGGAATAAAATCTAAAATCGTTGGGTTTACCACTCGAGTATATCTTGGAATTTCAATATCTGAAGTCGCCGAAACTAAAACCCGCTTATTAAGTTTAGATAATTTTCCAATAATAAATGACATTTGTTCATGGAATCCCAATTGCAAAGATTTATCGAATTCATCTAAAATCAAAGTCTGAATTTTATCGGTTCTAAAAGTACCTCTATCTATATGATCTGCAATTCTTCCCGGAGTTCCAATTAAAACTGCTGGAGGATTGCTTAAATTTTTAATTTCTGTTTCAATCGAATGTCCACCATAACAGACATTTACTTTATAATCAGTACCCATTTTTTTCCAAACTTGTTCAATCTGCAAACCCAATTCCCGAGAAGGAACCAAGATTAAACATTGTACAGAAAGGATTTCGGCTTGTAACATTTCGAAAATTGGCAATAAAAAGGCCAAAGTTTTCCCAGAACCTGTTGGCGAAAGCAATAATACATTGTTGTCGTTCAAGATAGTTTCCTGAGCCGCAAGCTGCATTTCATTTAGTTTTTCGATTCCTAAATTAATAAGGATATTATTAGAATGGTGTTTCTTATTCATTTGGCAAAGGTAAATTGAATTCTGATTTATTGGTGACTTAATTTTAAATAAAAAAAGCTCCTAATATTGGAGCTTTTTGTTTTCAAATAATAACTTAATATTTTCATAGGAATTATTCATGGCTTCTTCAATTTGTTCGGGATTCAACCAAGCTACTTTTTCAATTCCTTCATCAGCTTGTCCTACAAGTATTCCATTAAAATTCGTTTGCATTTCAAACCAATGTGTGATTTTAAGTTTAAACTTACCATTGCGTTTAAAAACATGATATGTCTTCTGTAATTTATTGGTTATTACTAATCCATTTACTCCCGTTTCTTCTTCAACTTCTCGCAAAGCCGCATGAGACATTTTTTCATTTTTTTCTTTTCCGCCTTTGGGTAAATCCCATTTTCCGTCTCGAAAAATAAATAAAACTTCTCCTTTATTATTGTAAACTAAGCCACCTCCGGCACGCTGAACAGGTATTTTAGCAGTTAATTTTTTAAATATTACATTTTCATCCGGATAATACAGATAACATTTTGTAATTTTATTATTGAACATTTTAATAATAAGCTTCTCTATATCAATACTTTCAAGTAAAAACAATTGAAAATCGGTTTCCTTGGCGATTTCATTTGTTAAGAAAAGTGGTTTATCGTTGACAAAAACTTTATACATTTGTAATATGATTTTTAATAAAGAAACAGCCGAAAAAACAGCCGAATTACTTTTGCAAATAAATGCAATTAAATTGAATCCAAAAAATCCTTTTACGTGGGCTTCGGGTTGGAAGTCACCAATTTATTGTGACAACAGACTAATCCTCTCATTTCCAGCAATAAGAAATTACGTACGAGAAGAATTTTCTAAAAATATTGAAAAACAATTTGGAAAACCCGATGTAATTGCTGGAGTAGCAACAGGAGCAATTGGAATTGGTATGCTTGTAGCCGAGTATATGGGTTTACCATTTGTTTATGTTAGACCTGAACCAAAAAAACACGGAAAACAAAATCAGGTAGAAGGTTTTCTTCAAAAAGGACAAAATGTAGTCGTTGTTGAAGATTTAATAAGTACGGGAAACAGTAGTTTAGTTGCAGTAGAAGCCTTAAGAGAAGCTGGAGTAAATGTAAAAGGAATGGTTGCTATTTTTACTTACGGATTTGATGTTGCTGAAATAAATTTTAAAAAAGCCAAAGTTGATTTGTTTACATTAAGTAATTATGAAAATTTATTGAATCTATCTGTAAATAAGAATTATATTACTGAAAGTGAATTAGCTACATTAAAAGAATGGAATATAGCTCCATCAACATGGAGAATCGAGGTTGAATAAAAAAATCATAACCAAATTAATATGAATTTAGAAAGTCCAAAAGTTAGTATCGATAAATCGGCACACTATTTATTTGATTCGTTATCAGATGTCCGAAATTTTGAGAAATTAATGCCTGAATCCATCGCTAAATTTGAAGTAAGTGGTGATGATTCTTTCATCTTTGGATTAAAAGGAATGCCTGAAATTAAATTAAAAATAAAGGAAAAGATAGTTCCAAAAAAAATTATTTTAGGATCTACTAGTGACAAATTATCTTTTACATTAACTGCTACTGTTGAAAGTATTAACGAAAATCACTCCGAAGTTCAATTGCTATTTGAAGGTGAATTTAATGCAATGTTGGCAATGATGATAAAAGGCCCGATAGGAAAATTCATCGAAACTTTATCCGAAAATATGAATCGATTGTAGTTTTAGAAATCAATTAAATTATATAAAAAAATGCCTTTTAGAAATTCTAAAAGGCATTTTTTTATGTAAGTTCAAAATGGAATTCTTAAAAATGTCGTTTCAACGACTTTTCTGGTAAGACAAAGAAAAATATAGTACATATTATATTTTATGTGTATTATTGTTGTATAAATGATATATTAACATTTTATAAACATTAAGTTAATGCTTGTTAATAAATAATAACCCCAAATACTCTATGCCCATAACGGATCCCCAGTTAAAGAGTAATGATTGCGGAATAAGCGCTATCAAGACCATTTTCAACATTTTTGAATTGAATATTTCACGGAAATATATCGAACAGAATATTATTGTTGAAGAAAAAGGCACTTCCATCATTGATTTAAAGAATTTTCTAAATTCAAACAGTTTTAAGGCCGATTTTAAATTATTAGATGTAAATCATACCCAAGATAATGAAACTTATTTGAGAGAGTTATTGCCCTTTATTTTACCTGTAGAAAGTAAAAATGGTTTACATTATATAGTTGTAAATGAAGTAAAGGGAGCTAAACTAAAAATTTACGATCCAAGTAAGGGAAGCCAATATTATTTGACTTTACAAGAAATTAAAAAGAAATCCCATTTTAATAAAAATCTGTGGGATTTAGCTGAAACTGAAGATAAAATTTTAGCTCTTTGTTCACAAGAATTAGCAGAATACGAAATCAATTTCGATGAAGCACTTATTGCAAATGGACATGCCGCATTGTTTAATAAACTCACTTATTTTAAATATATTAATACGAATTTTGGATTTAAAGATACAATTGCCGAGAAAAAATTTTTAAACGATCTTTTAAAAAATCAGGAAATTTCAACTGTACCGTCTAATTTTAAAACTCTAGAATTTAACAAAGGAAAAATAAAGAATAATTCTCCTTTAATAATCGTAGTAAAACCTTTAAAAGATGCTTTTCATTCCTACCCAAAAGATGAAAATGCTAGTTTATACTGGCAATTATTTAAACAATTAGGCGAATATAAAAAAATCTGGTATATCTATATTTTTGCAGCATTGTTTTCGGCTATTACAGCACAAATAGCCGTTTTTACAAATCAAATTTTAATAGATAATGTCTTACCAACTTACAACTTAAATACTCTAGTTTTATTTGCTATAGGATTAGGAATTTATAAAATATTTGATCTCTTTACAACTGTATATAAAAATTTTGTTGGTATACATTTAGGAAATGCATTGGATAAATATTTCCTGTTTTCCTTTGACGATAAAATAAATGAATCATCACTATCCTACATTCACACTTATAAAAAAGGAGATTTAATGGAACGTGTGAGCGATTCTCTGAAGTTGAAAAGTTTCTTTATGAAATTCTTTACCAGTATTTTAGTTGATGTAATTGTGTCTATTTACTCTTTATGTATTTTATTTTTCATCGACAAATTACTTGCTCTTATTGTACTAAGTGTTATGATTTTGTTTTTTTTATGGTTCAAATTCATTACTCCATATTTAAAACAAAATGAAAGGTTACGATATATTAGAAAAGCAGATTTCCTATCTAAAATGATGGAAAAAGTAGAAGGAATTCAGGTAATAAAGAGTTTTAAAATAGAAAGATTCCATTCTAATAAAATATTTGTTAGCATAAATGATTATTTAAAAATACAACTTAGAAATGGCTATATAGATCTTGTTAATAAAATTGTAGTTGCTTTAATAGTAATTATTTCTTCTGTATTTATAATCGTATTTCTTACAAAATCAGCTATTGAAACACAAATCATAACACTTGGACAAATTATTACTTTTATTGCCTTGTCCTCTAAAATATTTTCTTCTTTAAAAAGTATATTAGATGATAATATGACATTGCAGGAAAATGAAGTTATTTTGAAAAGATATTTAGATTTTGACGAACAAGCAAAAAAGAAATCTGAAAAGGGAATAAAAGAGTTTACAATAAACAAACTTGAATTGCAAAATATTAATTATGGTTACTCTACAAATGAGTTAATTTTAAAAGATATAAATGTAAAAATTAAAAAAGGGGAGAAAATAAAGATTGAAGGCCAAAATGGCTCCGGTAAATCTACTTTGAGCAAAATACTTACTACTCTTTATTACCCAAATTCCGGATCTATTTTAATCAATGAAAGGGATAAGAAATTTTATAACGAAGATACAATGAGAGATAAAATATTATTGGTTACCAATGAGGATATTTTATTCAACGACACTATTCAGAACAATATAGTTTTAGGAAAAGAAATTCCTATTGCAGAAATACTAGACAAGGCAAAACAAATCGATTTCTATGATTTCATTGCTTCAAAAGATGATGGTTTAGATTTTGTAATCAATGAAAATGGCAAAAATCTATCGACAGGTCAAAGAAAGAAAATACTTTTATTACGAGCTTTATTTGCCAAAGCCGAACTAATTATACTTGATGAAGTACTATCAGGTATGGATATAGAATCCAGAAATAAAGTGGAACTTATCATAAATAATGATAAAGATAAAACTCACATTATTATTTCTCATGAACCAATACATAATATTAATTTTTCCAAAAAATATAGAATTTCCAATGGAGAACTCTTACTATTACAACACGAAATCAATTAATTTCATTAAAATTCTAAATAGAATTTTAGTGATTTTTATGCTTATAACCTTATTGTTAATTTTTACTTTGAGAATAAATGACACTGTAACTTTCAGAGAAGGTCAGATATTTTCAGATACTCCACAATTAAAAATTAACGCACCAAATGATGTCAAAGTATTACGTATTCTTGTCAAAGAAGGCCAAGAAGTTAAAATTGGAGATACTCTTTTTGTTTTAGAAAATAAAAAAACAAAATCTGATTTCGAAATATTGAATATTGACGTTGCAGCAATGAAAAACAAAATAAAAATCATTCAAAAGTTAATAGAAAACACAAAAAATAGAAGGGATTTTTTAAATCAACTATTGGAAATTCAATCTAATATTTATCAAACAGATAGAAAAAAAGCGGAACAAGAAATTGCTTCTTTAAATAATAAGATCCATTTATCTTCTCAACAAAGTTCCATTTTGACAGATAAATTTAAAACCGATTCTTTGCTATATGCAAAAGGTGCAATTTCAAGATATGAAATGACCGATACTAAAAATAAAAACATTGATGATAAAAAAGGGCAATTAGACACAAAATCCAATTTTAATATAAAAAGTTATGATTTTGAAAATTTATCTAATAATTTTTTGAAGACAAATAATGATTTAAAAAGAGGTATAATTGATGTTGAAAATCAAATTCAAAATTATCAACGTGAAATTGTAGAACTACAAACATTAATTAAAGATGGAAAATCTAATCTGAATTATATTACAGATGAATTAGGAAAGTTGATTATTGTTTGTCCAATAAATGGTACTATTTCCAACTTGTTTAATTCGAGACAAAATCTTGAAATAATCAATAAAGGCGATGTTTTAAGTATTATAGCTCCACTAAAAGAATCATTTTATGGCAAAGTAATTTTAGACGAAAAAGATCTTGCCTATGTCAAAAAAGGCCAGGAAATAAACCTAAAACTAGATGCCTACAATTACTATCGATTTGGTGCTATTAAAGGCAAAATCACCTATGTATCTCCATCAGATGTAGATAAAACTTTTTACTGTTTGGCTAATATTGAAAAATACAATTCGAATATTAATTTAAAAGCAGGATATAAATTAAAAGGAGAAGTAATCATTGAAAAAATGCAACTTTTTCAATATATAATTAAAAAATTATTTAACAAAATAGGCGATAGCGTCAATTAAAATCGTGAAAAAAGGTATCCTAGTTTTTGTACTAATACTACTATCTAAATCTGTTTTTGGACAGGATTTCCTGTCTTTTGAAAATTGTCTAGAATTAGCATTAAAAAATAATCTATCAATGAAAAATGCTTTGCTTACGGAAGAAAAAGCCTATTTTCAGTATAAGGCAAGTTATGGGAACATGTTACCAAACATTTTGGGAACATTTGACAATAAAAATTCTTGGGGGCGTGAAATAGATCCACATACTAATATTTATGTTGATAATGATTTAAAGTATTTTGCTGGAAATATTAGTGCGAATTTTAATTTATTTTCCGGTTTTTCTGTAATTAATAGTATCAAATCAAATCATCAAGATTTGAACATCTCTAAACTTAATATTCAAAAAGTTAAAAATGAAATCACCATTGATCTAGCACAAAAATATATAACAATTTTGTATTTAGAAGAAATTATTCTAGCCAATAAAGATCAAATAAAATCCAGTGAAAAACAATTAGAAATAGCTTTATTAAAATATACATCTGGTGTAATTTCTGAAAGTGAAGTCTTCAAAATAAAATCACAAAAAGCAACTGAAGAATTAAATTTACTTAGCAATCAAAATCATTTAACGGATAATTTTATTAGTCTAAAACAATTAATGAATCTTTCATTAGAGAAAGAACTTTATTTGACTAAACCAAATATTGAGCATATTGATTATTCATTAGATTCAAATGACAATCAATATATATTAACAAAAAAAGCTGTCGATATTCAGCCGTCTTATTTAATGAGTTTATGGAATGAAAAAAAAGCTAAAACTTTATTAACAATTGCAAGAGCACCTCTTTTACCTGTACTAAGTATGCGACTTATTTATGGATCTAATTATAGTATCTACAAAATTCCTATACCGTTTAATGATCAATACAACACGAATTTATATAAAGGTTTACGCTTTAATTTAATAATTCCAATTTTCAGTCAATTTGATAATTACTCAAGGATTAAATCAAGTAAAATTGAAATAAAACAAGCTTCTATAAATAGCATAGAAACTCAAAATCAACTTTCAAAAGAAATTTTAAAAGCTATCACTGATTCTAAAACTTCCCTTAAAAAGAGGGAAGCTTCGACAATTGCATATGAATTTTCTCGAAAAAGTTATGATGCCGATGTTTTGAAGTTTGAAATGGGTAAAATTAATATCAATGAACTTAATCTTACAAAATCTATTTTTAACAACTCCCAAGCAGAATTAATTCAATCAAAATATGAATTATTATTTAATAATGCTTTGGTAAAATTTTACTTAGGAGAACCATTTTCCTTATAAATCAAGTAGCTTAATCTATAATGTCTTTTCGTTTTTTCATTACAACAAAAAATAGAATTGTAAGTAGAACCGTAAATGCTAAACCAATCCAATTTGAAGTCATTACATCTAAACCAAAACCAATGGTTGGATCATAAAAAAGATAAGAACCTACTACAGATGTAATAAAAAATGCAGGAACTAGAGCAATGATATAGTGTGTTTTCTTTTGATACAAATAAACGGCTCCAATCCATAATGCAATTGCAGCTGTAACTTGATTTGCCCAAGAGAAATACCTCCACAATAATTGGAAATCCATATTGGTAAGAATATAAGAAATTACAAATAATGGAATAGCTACCATGAAACGATTTTTCAAAGCCTTCTGATCAATTTTTAAATAATCGGCAATAATCATTCTAGCCGCTCTAAATGAAGTATCTCCAGAAGTAATAGGTAAAACAATAACACCTAAAACAGCAATTGTTCCACCAATTGTCCCTAAGAATACTATTGCGATTTTATTAACTACAGCAGCAGGTCCTCCATTTGCTAAAAGAATACTTAAATCCTCTCCATTCATCAAACTCATTGCTGCGGCTGCCCAAATCATTGCAATAACAGCTTCAACAATCATCATTCCGTAGAAAATTTTCCTTCCATCTATTTCATTATTGATTGTTCGCGAAATAATTGGAGACTGAGTTGCGTGAAATCCAGATAAAGCACCACAAGATATCGTCAAAAATATTACTGGATAATATGGAATTCCCTTTGGGTGTAAATTTTCTAAAGTTAATTCAGGAATTGGATTGCCAAACATAAACATTCCGATACAAATCCCAACAGCACTTACTAACAATAGAAACCCTAATACAGGATAAATTTTACCAATTACTTTGTCAATTGGTAAAACAGTTGCAATTATGTAATAGATAAAAATACAAAATACAATTAAAGTTAGAATATCAACATCATTGCCTAATAATTCATTAATCATTTTAGCTGGAGCAGAAACGAAAACTGTCCCCACTAATACCAAAAGTAAAACCGAAAAAAAGTTAACAACATGGCTAAATGATTTTCCTAAAAATCGAGATGCCAAAGCGGGTAAATGTGCTCCACCATATCTCAAAGAAATCATACCCGTAAGATAATCATGAACTGCACCGGCAAAAATAGCCCCGAAAACAATCCAAATAAAGGCTGATGGACCGTATAATGCCCCCAAAATTGGACCGAAAATTGGACCAACACCAGCAATATTTAAAATTTGAATAAAAGCATTCTTATTACTATTCATTGGAACAAAATCAACTCCATCGGCATGTGTATGAGCAGGTGTAAGTTTTTTCGGATCTGAATTAAAAGTCTTTTCAACGAATTTACCGTAAAAAAGATATCCTAAAAGCAATAAAACTATTGCTGTAATAAATGTTATCATATTTGCTATTTATATTAAAAAAAACGTTTTGAAATCAACACTATAACGTTGTAAATACAAATAAATAATAAATTTATTGTGTTATTCGTATTTTTGGGAAATATTTATGAATCGGAAATGGTTTTGTAAACGATGTTTTATCTTACAAATAATACGGTATATTAGTAAAAACTAATAAAATTCGAGAGATTAATTTAAAGGGAATACAAAAAATAATGTTTATTGTAAAATAATTAATATAACATTTGAATTTCTTTAATATCATATTCTGAAATTGAATCGTCTTCAAGCATAACCATTAATTTACCGGAAGTTGAAACACCTTGTATAATTCCCATAAAATTTTCAGATATGTTATTTTGAAAAGGCATTGGGATCCCTTTTTTGAAAAGAATTTTAGAATAATAAGACCAATTGGAAATTGAATTTTCATTCCATGAATTTATATTTTGTTGCATCGTATCTACTATTGAAAACAAAATATCCTCTTTATTAAAAAAGTTATCTGAAATGACCGCTAAAGAAGAGGCTTTTGGTAAATTTTCAAAATTCGTCTGATTGATATTTAAACCTAACCCTACTATAGAAACAATAGTACCGTCACTTTTAATACTA
>CANEZU010000051.1 GCA_947444255.1 Flavobacteriaceae bacterium
CCGGAGCCAATGCAGAAACGGTATTAAATAGTGTTATTTCTCCATTAGAAGAAGAAATTAACGGAGTGGAAGGAATGACCTACATGACTTCAACTGCTTCTAATGATGGAACGGCTAAAATAAGTGTATTTTTTGAATTAGGAGTAAATCCTGATATTGCGGCTGTTAACGTTCAGAACCGTGTGGCCAGAGCCAACAGCAAAATGCCAGAAGTGGTAATTCAAACGGGAGTTACAACTGTTAAAAGTCAAACGAGTGCTTTAATGTTTTTAGCTTTATATTCTAAAAATAAGGATTATGATGAAACCTTTATTCAGAATTATGCTAAAATCAATTTAGTACCAAAACTGCAAAGAATTAAAGGAGTTGGACAAGTAACTGTTTTTGGATCTCGAGATTATTCTATGAGAATATGGATTGATCCTATAAAAATGGCGACCTATAAAATTGTTCCTTCTGATGTACAAAATGCTTTAAGAGAGCAGAATCTAGAAGCAGCACCGGGAAAATTTGGAGAAAACTCGCAAGGAGTTTACGAGTATGCCATTAAATATAAAGGGCGACTTTCTAAAACTACAGAATATGAAAACATCATCATAAAAGCGATGGGAAATGGAAATTTCTTACGATTAAAAGATGTGGCTACTGTTGAATTAGGAGGTTTTAATTATGGATCTACTAATATTGTAATGGGAAATGAAGGAGTTGCTGTTGGGATTTTTCAAACAGCCGGTTCTAATGCCCAAGACATTGTAGAAGATATCACAACAGTTTTGAATGAATCCAAGCCCACCTTCCCAAAAGGGATTGATTATATCGTTCCTTTTAACACCAAAACCTTTTTGGATGCTTCGATTAGTAAAGTAATCACTACCTTAATAGAAGCATTTATACTGGTATTTATTGTTGTTTTCATTTTCTTGCAAGATATAAGATCAACATTAATTCCGGCTATAGCCGTTCCAGTTTCCATTATAGGTACTTTTTTCTTCTTGCAATTGTTTGGGTTTTCTATTAATATGTTGACTCTTTTTGCTATGATTCTGGCAATTGGGATTGTAGTTGATGATGCTATTGTCGTCGTCGAGGCGGTGCATGCTAAATTGGATAAGGGAGCGAAATCAGCAAAAATTGCAACAGAATCGGCGATGCATGATATCTCTGGAGCTATTATTTCGATTACCTTGGTAATGTCGGCAGTATTTATTCCTGTTTCTTTTGTAACTGGACCTTCAGGAGTATTTTACCAACAATTTGCGGTGACTTTAGCAATCGCCATTATTATTTCGGCAGTGAATGCATTGACTTTAAGTCCGGCCTTATGTGCTTTGTTTTTAAAACCACATGAAGAAGAGGATGGTCATAAAAAAGGGTTGAAAGAACGTTTTTTTGTTTCCTTTAATGTTGCTTTTGATTCGATGAATAAAAAATATACCCGTTCGCTGGGTTTATTGATTCAAAAGAAATGGATCACAATCGTAGCATTATTTGGATTTGTAGGATTGGCTTTGTATTTGTTTAGTGCAACTCCTTCCGGATTTATTCCAAATGAAGACAGAGGGATTGTCATGGCTGATATAACCATGCCTCCCGGAACTACTCTTGAAAAAACAAAAAAGGCTACACTACAATTGGATTCTCTTTTAGGTACGATGAATTTGGTAGAGGAAAGAATGAATATTGTAGGTTTCAGTTTAATTAATGGAACCAGTGGTGGATCTTATGCTTTTTCTATTATTAAATTAAAAGACTGGGGTCAGCGGACAGAAGACAACCAATCGGTAGAAGCTATTATAGGAGAACTTACAGCAAAATCTGCTGGATTTAAAGATGCGAGTATTTTGTTTTTTACTCCGCCAAGTGTTCCCGGTTTTGGTAGTGCTGATGGATTTGAATTTAAATTACAGGATAATGGAGATGATAGCTGGCAAGATGTTAGTAAAACTTCTAATGAATTTTTAGCAGCCTTGAATAAAAGACCAGAGATTCAATATGCAATTACTAATTTCAATCCCAATTTTCCACAATATCAATTGGATATTAATGTTGAGAAAACTAAGGATGCCGGAATTTCGGTTAGCGATATCTTTAATACCCTCCAAGGTTATTATGGAGGTTTATACACCACTGATTTTAATAGTTTTGGAAAACAATATCGGGTTATGGTTCAGGCAAAACCGGAAACCAGAGCGACACCGGAGTCTTTAAATACTATTTATGTTAAGAATGGTATGGGTGAGATGGTTTCTGTAAGTCAGTTTGTGAGTGTTAAAAGAGTGTATGGACCAGAATCAGTGAGTCGTTTTAACTTATTGAAAGCAGTAAATATCAATGGAAAAGCAAATCCGGGTTATAGTTCTGGAGATGCTATTAAAGCCATTGAAGAAGTAGCTGCTGAACAATTACCGGCTAATTATGGTTATGAATTTTCAGGAATGACCAGAGAAGAAATTTTGGCAGGTGACCAAGTTATTTGGGTATTCTTGTTGAGTTTAATATTTGTATATTTCCTTTTATCGGCCCAATATGAAAGTTATTTAGTTCCCTTATCCGTAATCTTATCATTACCAGTTGGTATTGCTGGAGCTATAGGATTTGTAAAATATGCCGGATTGGAAAACAATATTTATTTCCAAGTTTCCTTAATTATGTTGATTGGATTACTTGCTAAGAATGCCATTTTGATTGTCGAATTTGCACTCCAAAGAAGACGAGAGGGTCAATCCTTATTTAAAGCGGCAGTAGATGGAGCACAAGCTCGTTTAAGACCGATTTTGATGACATCTTTTGCTTTTATTTTCGGATTAATGCCGTTGGCACTTGCCGGAGGAGTTGGAGCAGTAGGAAACCGTTCTATTGGAATGGGAGCAGTAGGAGGAATGTTAATTGGAACGATATTCGGAATTTTTGTAATTCCAGTATTGTTTGTGATTTTTCAAGGATTACAGGAACGTTTTTCAAGCAAACCAGCACCAATAAATAATGATGATGTATCTTAATAATATAAAAATGAAATTTTTTAAAAACTATAAAATACTGGTATTAATTGCCGCAACAACCCTCATGCAATCCTGCTTTGTAGCCAAAGACTATGAGCGACCAGAGGTAAAAACGGATAATCTGTATCGTACCGATGCCGTTTTAAAAGATAGTTTGTCTCTGGGAAATCTTTCCTGGGACAAATTATTTACGGATCCAATTCTTCAGAAACAAATTAAGAAAGGATTGGAACACAATATTGATATCCGAATTTCAATTCAAACTATTGTGGCGGCAGAAGCCAACATGAAACAAGGGAAAGCCGGTTATCTTCCTACTCTTGGTTTGGGTGTTGATTGGACGCATCAGGAATTATCCCGTAACAGCCAGTTTGGAGCTTTTTTACCAAACAGAACTACAGACCAATATCAATTTGCAGCAAATCTATCTTGGGAAGCTGATATATGGGGTAAAATTAGAAGTAACAAACGGGCTGTAAATGCTAGTTATTTACAAACGATAGCGGCCAAACAAGCCGTACAAACGCAATTAATTTCTAGTATTGCAGCCACTTATTTTCAATTGATGGCCCTGGATTCTCAGTTACTGGTAGCCAATTCAAATTTGGCCAACCGAATTAAAAGTGTTGAAGTAATCAAAGCTTTAAAACAGTCCGGAAGTGTCAATGAGGTTGGGGTTAAACAAACGGAAGCTCAATTGTATGCTACCCAGATTATTGCGGAAGATTTGAAAAATAGCATCATAATTTTAGAAAATACGATGAGTATTCTTTTAGGAGATGTACCCGGAAAAATAGAAAGAAGCAGTTTAGATTTACAAGAGCTAACTGCTGATATTAAATTGGGAATTCCATCAATGGCCTTGAGTAAAAGACCGGATGTAATTGCTGCAGAATATAATCTTATTGCTACTTTTGAAATGACGAATGTAGCCAGAAGCAGTTTTTATCCTTCTTTGAGATTAACCGCCAGCGGTGGTCTTCAGAGTATTGATATCAAAGAATGGTTCAGTGCTAATTCTTTATTTGCCAGTGTTATTGGAGGATTAACGCAGCCACTTTTCAATCAGAGACAAATTAGAACACGTCATGAAGTAGCCAAAGCGAATCAGGAAAGAGCTTATTTACAATTTGAGCAATCTTTATTGAATGCTGGGAAAGAAGTTTCGGATGCTTTGCAGCAATACCAAAATGAAAGCACGAAATTGAAAATTAGAAGTAAACAAGTTCAGGCTTTGAGAACTGCGGCTGATTTTTCAGACGAACTTTTAACGTATGGTTTGGTTAATTATCTTGAAGTGCTTACCGCCAAAGATCAGGCCTTGAACACGGAGTTGAATTTAATAGACAATCAAGTAAGACAGTATACAGCAGTTATTACATTATACAAAGCCTTAGGTGGTGGTTGGTAAATAATAAGTTATTAATTCATTTTTCAAAAAAGCCATCTGATATTTAGGTATCAGATGGCTTTTTTTATTAAATTAGGCTATAAGTTGTTTTTCCAATTTTTATAGGGATTCTGACTCAAATAAGCATTATAAAAGCGTTCATCATTCGTGCGTTCTTCTCCTAACCAGTCTGGTTTTTCAAAGGTTTCATTTTCAGAAGAAAGTTCAATTTCGGCAATGAATAAACCTTCATTTTCTCCATGGAATTCGTCTATTTCATAAACATGTTTTCCAACCTGTACTTCATAACGGGTTTTGCTGATGGCCCCTTTTTCTGATAATTTCAAAACTGCTTTTGCTTCTTCTAAATCAATTTCTTTTTCCCATTCAAACCGACTCATTCCGCTATCAGTTCCTTTTCCTTTAATTGTTAAATAGCCTTTGTTTTCCTTAATTCGAATTCGAACGGTTCGTTCCGGATCTGAATTTAAATAACCTTGGGCGATTTCATGTTTGGCAAATGCCAATAATTTAAAGGCTTCGGATTTAATACTGAATTTTCTCTCAATTTCAATCATATTATTTCTGATAATTTATCAGCAAGTTACTATAAATTGCCCCACCAATTCGTATTTTTACAAAAATAGCTAAGAAAATCTAAATGTCATTCCCGAAAATAAAATCGATTAAAACTCCAATTCAATTCCTCTCTCATTATTTTGATGAAAATCAAACTTGGCGCAACGGTAATGACGATATTGAAGTTCTGGTTGAATTAATCCGATTGGTTCGGCCCAAGAAAATTAAAGAGAATGAGTCCATTGATCTCCAGGGAATTCTTGTGTTTCTTCAGGAGAATGAGTGTTGTCGTATTAATTTAGGCAGATTTGTTCAGGAAATACTAAAAAACAAAAAATTCAATAAAATTCTTTCAGACGCCGCAATTCTTCAAGATGTGGATTTTATGTTTGAAGTCAAAAAACGAATTTTCGCTAAATTATTACCCTATCAACCACAAAAAGATACTCTTGAATTTATTCTCAATCAAGTTTTCTATTTGGCGAGTGATGCTATTTGGATTAAGAACATTCCATTTAGTCAGTTAGAAGAGGTATTCGCTATTCTGGAATTTGATTCTATTTACGATTCTACAAAGCCCAATTCGAGTCTGTCGGAAATCCTAATAGCAATGACGCTATTAAACCAAAGAATTAGTGGCCGCGGTATGGAAACCGATGTGATTAAAATGGTTCCTGAATTTGATAATTATGAAAGCCCATTCGTGGCCTTAGAAAAAGAGTTAACTCTGATTCAGGATCGAATCCGAAATTCTGAGATTTATTTTATTCATTCTGATGATTTATCTTATAGACAGGTATTGGTTTTGCACAAGCAATGTGTGGAATTTGTTAGTAAAGCCTTTCACAACAGTTCTAAATATGGAATATCGCTTCGGGTTAATCAAAATTTATTAAAAATTCGACAGCAGTTAGAGCGGCTTAAAGTATTGATTCCATTATTGATTGTTGAAAATGAAAATGACAAGAAGAAAAATGGAATAATATTAGCGTTGCAACTTATAAAATACAATTGTTACAAAAATAATGTGCGGAAATTTATCGCAGAAAGTACACAATTGATTTCCTACGAAATTACACAACACACTGCAAAAACGGGAGAACATTATATTACAGAAAGTCGGGAACAGTATTTTAAAATGTTCAAAACGGCAATTGGTGGTGGATTAATTGTAGGGATATTGTGTGTAATCAAAGTCATGCTTGGCAAATTAGATACTAGTTATTTTGGTCATGCTTTTACTTATAGTTTGAATTATGCTTTTGGCTTCATTGCTATTTATTTATTAGGTTTTACTTTGGCTACGAAGCAACCTGCCATGACAGCCTCTGCTTTAATCAAGGCATTAGAAGAAGGAAATAAAAAGCAAGGTAAAAACAATGAAAAATATGGCTCATTTGCTGTCCTTTTTGCTCGTGTTTTTCGTTCTCAGTTCATTGCTTTTGTAGGAAATGTGATTATGGCTTTTCCGGTTTCTTTATTGGGAATATGGTTAATTGATACGGTTTTTGATTATAATATTACAGCAGCTAGTTGGAAAAAATTGTTAGTAGATATTAGCCCAATTCACTCGTTAGCTATTTTTCATGCTGCTATTGCAGGCATATTTTTGTTTTTATCGGGGATTATATCTGGCAGTGTTGCTAATAGAGATAAACATAGTGAGGTTTATTTTAGAATCCAGGAACATCCATTTCTGAAAAGAACTTTAGGTAAAACCAGGACTCTTAAGTTGTCTCGTTTATATGAAACCAAATGGGCTGGTATAATTTCTAATTTTTGGTTTGGTGTTTTTATGGGAAGTACCGCTTCTATTGGAATGTTTTTAGGGTTAGATCTTGACATCCGACACATTACATTTGCCAGTGGTAATCTAGCTTTAGGTCTTTATGGAGCAAATTATGTGGTTAGTAATTCGATGTTATTTTGGGGTATATTTGGAGTTGGAGTTATTGGTTTAGTCAATTTTACAGTAAGCTTTGGTTTATCTTTAGGTTTGGCTTTCCGATCCCGCGCTATTCCTTTGTTAGAATTGCGTTATGTAGTTGTTTCTATTTGGAAACATTTTAAATCAAAACCTATGAGTTTCTTTTTTCCAACAGAGCCCAAAGAACCAGCTTTGTTAATGGATAAAGGAGTGTCTCCAATGCTCAAAAAATAAATTTATAAAATGATAGAAAATCAGAATCATAGAAAAATTATCCATGTAGATATGGATGCTTTTTATGCTTCTGTTGAGCAAATGGACAATCCAGCTTTGCGAGGGAAACCTGTGGCTGTTGGAGGTTCTGAAAATAGAGGCGTTGTTGCTGCGGCTAGTTATGAAGCAAGGATATATGGTGTTCGAAGTGCGATCAGCGGAGCATTAGCTAAGAAATATTGTCCGGAACTGATATTTGTGAAACCCCGATTTGATCGCTACAAAGAAATATCTCAAAAAATTCATTTAATTTTTAGAGATTATACAGATCTAGTAGAACCACTTTCACTTGATGAAGCCTATTTAGATGTTACTAAGAACAAAAAAGGCAACCCAAGTGCTTCATTAATAGCCCAAGAAATTAGACAGCGCATATTTACCGAAATTGGATTAGCGGCTTCTGCAGGAATATCTGTTAATAAATTTGTAGCTAAAATAGCTAGTGATATTAATAAACCCAACGGTCAAAAAACGGTTAATCCGGAAGAAGTATTAGGTTTTCTAGAAGTCTTACCCATTCGTAAATTTTATGGTGTTGGTAAAGTTACCACAGAAAAAATGTATCAGCTCGGAATATTCACCGGATTGGAATTAAAAAATAAAACCTTAGAATTCTTAGAAAAGCATTTTGGAAAATCAGGCACTTTTTATTATAATGTAGTTCGTGGTATTCACAACAGTGAAGTAAAATCGGATCGAATAACTAAATCAGTTGCTGCAGAACATACATTCGATGAAAATCTTTCTTCTGAAATTTTTATGGAAGAGCGATTATTAGTCATTTCGGAACAATTGGAACGCAGGTTAAAAAAACAAAATATAGCTGGTAAAACACTTACTCTAAAAATTAAATACAGTGATTTCTCTCAACAAACTCGGACTAAAACTTTGCCTTATTTCATATCAGATAAATCTTTATTATTTGAAACGGCTAAAGAATTGTTGTATCAGGAACGAATGAAAGATTCCGTACGATTACTCGGAATTTCACTAAATAATTTGAATACCGAAACGAAGAAAACGGTCGTGGTTCAACTCAAATTTAATTTTTAATTGCACATTATTCAGATTGAACAGTTGTTAAAGTAGTTAAATATTTTTTTATAGTTTTGAAATAAATTTATATTTGAAAAAAATATATAAATATGAATACCTTGATCCAATATGAAGAAGCGATAGCTAAGTATTATCGAGATTTAAATATAAAAGCTTTACCAATAATAGCTTGGGATTTTTATCATGAATTTTTAGAAAAAAAAAACAGTATTTTGCTAGATTTGAATAAATTCAAAAACATTGCGGAGAAAAATAAGTGGGAGAAAGAAAATTGGGATTTAGATCAAAGGTTAAAAGAGGAAGTTATTGTTTTAACGGATGCCAAATTAGAAATTGTTTTTGTATCTCACAATATGATAAAAATGAATGGTTACAAAGAATCGGAGGTATTGGGGAAAAGCCCAAAATTTTTCCACGGCTTAGAAACCTGTCAACAAACTTCTAGAGAAATAAGGGAGGCTATTCAAAATCAATTACCCTTTGAAAAAACGGTCATAAATTATAAAAAAACAGGAGAAACCTATCTTTGTCTTATTAAGGGTTATCCGATATTTAATATCAAAGGAAAGTTAACTCACTTTATAGCCTACGAAAAAGCTGCATAAAAAAACCCTCCGTTTTGGAGGGTTTTGATTTTATATAGAAAGAAATATTATTCTATTTCAGATACTCTAAGGGTATTTACCATTCCTTTATCTACTATTGGCATTGCTGCTAAATTGATAAGAAAGTCACCAGTTGTAACAAAACCTTTTTCTTTTACGATCTCATTGATGTCTGTTACCGTATCATCAGTACTCACGTATTTGTCGTAATAAAACGATTTTACTCCCCAAAGCAAACTTAATTGTGTTAGAATTCTTTTATTGGAAGTAAACACTAAAATATGTGCTTGAGGTCTCCAGGCTGATATTTGAAAAGCAGTATAACCACTATTTGTAAGCGTACAAATTGCTTTAGCCTTGATGGTGTTAGCCATTAAAGCAGCATGATGACATATAGATTTAGTTACAAATCGTTTTGTTCTAATTTGAGGTGTATTTTGAGGCACTTGAATTAGCGGAGAATCCTCAACTGCTTCAATAATTTGCGTCATTTTTTCAATTACTTGAACAGGGTAGTTTCCAGTTGCTGTTTCTCCTGAAAGCATAACTGCATCAGCACCATCCATAACAGAGTTAGCAACATCATTTACTTCAGCTCTAGTGGGAGTAAGGCTGCTAATCATAGTTTCCATCATTTGAGTGGCTACAATTACAGGAATACGAGCTGTTTTTGCTCTTCTGATTAATTCTTTTTGAACCAATGGTACTTCATGTGCAGGAAGTTCAACACCTAAATCTCCACGAGCTACCATTAATGCATCACAATAAGCAACAATTTTATCAATATTTTCCAATGCTTCAGGCATTTCAATTTTAGCAACAATAGGAATTTTATGCTCCGAGTGCAGCGCTATTAATTCCTGTAAGTCTTGTAAATCTCTAGGAGTTTTTACGAAAGAAAGTGCAATCCAATCTACATTTTGACCAATTGCAAAAATAGCATCAGCAATATCTTTCTCTGTCATAGCAGGAAGTGATATTTTAGTATTTGGAAGGTTTACTCCTTTTTTAGATTTTAATTCGCCACCTTGAATAACACGGGCAACTACTTCTGTATTTTTATCCGTTTCAACGATTTCAAAAATAAGTTTACCATCATCAAGTAAAATTCTTTCCCCAGGATTCACATCATTTGGAAAGTTTTTATATTTCATGAATACTTTTTTGGCAGTTCCAAGGATATCCTCAGCAGTTGTAAACGTGATTAAATCGCCGTCATGAACAAATACACCATCTTCCATAACTCCAACACGAAGTTTAGGTCCTTGTAAATCTCCTAGTATAGCGGTTGTGTAACCAAATTCTTCATTTAAGCCTCTTATGATTTTGATTTTTTCTTTAACATCTTCATAATCTGCATGAGAAAAGTTTACTCTAAAAACATTAACTCCTGCTTCAATCATGTCTTTAATGATCTCTCTTGTACTACATGCAGGCCCAAGTGTGGCTACAATTTTCGTTTTTTTGTTTGTTGACATTTGTATTAAAAAATTAAATTGTTTTTTGATTTTATTTTTTCTGGATTTACAGCATAAACGGTAGAAATCCTATCTATAGTATTTATTGTTTTTATAATCTGATCCACATCTAAAGTTCCTTTGTTATTTTCTATTTTCAAGAAATAATCTACTTTTTTTAATTCAGACAATAGGTACACTTTGGTTGCGATTTCAACTGCAGTATTTAGAAACAAATTTTGTCCAGTGCTCTTTTTTTTGACCACAATTTCATTTTTATTCGGGATTAGACTCCAATGAATATCTTGTATCGGATCACTAAAAACATATTTCATAAAAAAAGCTTCTCCTTCTTTTATGGTCACTCCAATTTCTTCCTTGCTTTTGCTTAAAATAATTGGAAGTTTTTGATTTAAAAAATAAGCTAATCTATAATCTTCTAAAACGGAATGAATAGCAATAAGTTCATAATCTATTTCATCGAATTCATCAAGATATAGCTTTAGTGCAGTCATTTTTTATGCAAAATAAGCCGTAAATATAAGATTTTATATCTAAAAAAATAAGGTAAAAGAGAGAACTTAAATGTAAATTAGCAGCGAAAACGTTATAGTTTTGAGAATTTGCAATTATTTAGCGTCAATTTTTTCTTGAAATGCAAAATACGCTCTTTTAGATGCAATCTCTTCTGCCTTCTTTTTTGATGTAGCTCTTGATTTTGAAACTACTTTATCATCGATACTCAATTTAACACCGTAAAGGCGTTCGCCTTTAATTCCGTTGTCTTCAAAAACATCATAATGGAATGCTTTTTTTTCTTTTTGGCACCATTCAATCAGCAAGCTTTTATAGCTTATCACTTTACCCTCTAATCGAGGAATATCAACATAAGGGATAATGACTCTTTTTTGAATAAATTTTTCGCAATAGGAATAACCTTGATCTAAATAGATTGCACCAACTAAAGCTTCGAACACATTACCGTGAATATTTTCCCCAAAATGATTTATGGGAACTTTACTTTCAATATATTGAATTAGATTTAGATCTTTTCCCAACTCATTTAAGTGTTCTCTACTTACAATTTTGGAGCGCATTTTTGTCAAATAACCTTCATCACCTGATGGGACTTTGTTAAAAAGATGTGCTGCTATTACGGAACTTAACATTGCGTCTCCTAGGAATTCTAGTCTTTCGTAGCTGATCGAAACACCGTTTTCATCGAGTTTATTTGAAGAACGATGGGTAAAAGCTTTTTTGTAAATAGATAGTTTAATGGGGCTGAAACCCAATATTCTTTCCATTTCAGTAAAAAAAATCCCGTCTTCTGGAGAACGGGATTTTTTAAATATTTTATGGATTATACGTTTCAAAATTACAATTCAAATTTTTTAACAAGCACACAAGCATTGTGTCCTCCAAATCCAAAAGTATTGCTCATTACCACTTTCATATCTCTTTTTTGAGCTTTATTAAAAGTGAAATTTAATCTGGGATCAATATTTTCATCATCTGTAAAATGATTGATGGTTGGAGGTACTATTCCGTGTTTGATAGAAAGAATGGCTGAAATAGTTTCAATAGCTCCCGCAGCTCCTAATAAATGTCCTGTCATTGATTTTGTTGAATTCAAATTCAATGTGTAAGCATGATCACCAAAAACATGTTGAATGGCTTTACTTTCGGCATAATCTCCAAGAGGTGTTGAAGTACCGTGCATGTTTACACCGTCAACATCAGTAGGTTTTAAACCTGCATCTCTCAAACAATTAATCATGACATTTTTAGCACCCAATCCATCAGGATGAGGAGCAGTAATGTGATGTGCATCAGCTGACATACCGCCACCGCCTATTTCACAATAGATTTTTGCACCACGAGCAATTGCATGTTCATATTCTTCAAGTATTAATGTACCAGCTCCTTCGCCAAGAATAAAACCATCACGGTCTTTATCCATTGGTCTTGAAGCAGTTTTAGGATCGTCATTTCTAGTAGATAAAGCATGCATGGCATTAAAGCCTCCCATACCTGCAATGGTAACTGCTGCTTCTGATCCACCGGTAATCATAACATCGGCATGACCCAAACGAATATAATTAAAAGCATCTATCATTGCATTTGTTGAAGATGCACAAGCCGATACGGTAGTGAAATTGGGTCCTCTAAAACCATATTTTATAGAAATATGACCACCAGCAATATCGGCAATCATTTTAGGTATAAAAAAAGGATTAAACCGAGGAGTTCCATCGCCTTTGGCAAATTCTAACATTTCAATTTGAAAGGTTTCTAAACCTCCAATTCCAGACCCCCAAATGACTCCAGCTCTATCTTTATCTAATTTATCAAAATCAAAATTAGCATCTTTAATAGCCTCATCAGTAGAAACTACTGCATATTGTGCATATCGATCCATTTTTCGAGCCTCTTTTCTGTCAATGAATTCTTCTACATTGAAGTTTTTCAATTCACAAGCAAACTGTGTTTTAAATTTTGAAGCATCAAAATGAGTTATTGGCGCAGCACCACTAACACCATTAATTAATCCTGTCCAAAATTCCTGAATATTATTTCCAATAGGAGTAAGCGCGCCTAATCCTGTAACTACAACTCGCTTTAATACCATAATAATAATTTTTGTTTTTATTTTAAACAAATAATACCCATATATTTCTTCCTGCATTTAAATCACAAAAGAGACACGGGTATTATTGATATTTTTTGATTGAAAATCAATCTTTGGTTTTTCTGATTTAGAAAAAAATAATAACAGCCGGAGATAAAAGTATCTTCGGCTGTGAATTTTATTATTTTTTAGCTTCTTCGATGTAAGAAATAGCTTGACCAACAGTAGCGATGTTTTCTGCTTGATCGTCTGGAATTTGAATATCAAATTCTTTTTCGAATTCCATAATAAGCTCAACAGTGTCTAGAGAATCTGCCCCTAAATCGTTAGTGAAGCTTGCTTCTGTTACAACTTCGTTTTCGTCAACGCCTAATTTGTCTACGATAATCGCTTTAACTCTTGATGCAATGTCTGACATAATCTTTAATTTTAAAATTTAAATTGTTGGCAAAAATAAAAAACTTTATC
>CANEZU010000052.1 GCA_947444255.1 Flavobacteriaceae bacterium
AAATAGGCGAGGTATAGCTCAATCCTTTGAAAAAAGTTAGCATATTTAAAGTAACACCAAAGAATGCAGTACTAATAATTCGAGGATAATCCGAACGAGCGATTTTTTCTTTTGCCGAGGGCTGGATTGTTATAGAAATCAACCAAATAAGCCAAAATAAAATTACGGCTCCACCGGTTCTAACCAAAATAAATCCGTAAGCATCAATATAATGAGGCATGACATCTTTGGCAATTGTAAAAGTAAGTCCGTAAATTAAGGAAACGAAAGTAGCTCCCAAAAGCGCAAGATTTCTTTTAGACATTAGCTTAAAACCTTTATCACTTCAATGATGTTTTTCTGGCTGTTGCCAATGTAAATCTGACCTTCAATTATAAAAACGGGGCGACTTAAAAAGGTATAATGTTCCAGGATGTATTTCTTATAATCGTCTTCTGTTAGAGCTTTATTTTTTAAATCTAAGGATTTGTATAATTGCGCTTTCTTGCTAAAAAGCGCTTCATAACTTCCTGAAAGCTGATGCATTTCTTCTAATTCTTGAACAGTAATTGGATCTTGCTTGATATCATGAAAAACTAAATCATTATTTTTTGGTAAGGATTTTATGATTTTTCGGCAGGTGTCGCAAGAAGCGAGATAATATATTTTATTCATAGGAACGGCGATTTCTTTGTGCAAAGAAAATCCATTTGATGTTTAAAATGATTAATTTTATAAAAAATTTCCAAAACAATAAAAATGCAACAAATTTTCAATATTACCTATACGAGTAGAACTGCTTTATCTCAATTTTTAGAAAAGTATACTTTAGAACAACTTAATAAAATTCCAGAGGGTTTCAGTAATAATTTAATCTGGAATATCGCTCACGTCGTGGTCACCCAACAAAGATTAGTTTATAAATTATCCGGTTTACCCGTAATGATTTCTGATGAAATGGAAGCCAAATACGAAAAGGGTAGTAGACCAGAACAGGATGTTAGTCAGGCTGAAGTGGATGAAATCAAGTCCTTGCTTTTCAAAACTCACGATCAAACTATAGCAGATTATGAGAATGGTAGTTTTCAAGATTTCAAGGAATTTACCACTTCAACCGGGTTCACTATAAAAAATGTAGAAGATGCTTTGTCTTTCAATAACTTTCATGAGGCACTTCACATTGGGGTTATTATGAGTATTAGAAAGTTTTTATAGAGAGCAATTTCTAATTTTTAAACGAATTATCATTCCGATTATCATTTGAAAATCCGAAACAATCCCAGTTTTTATATCTTTGCGAAATGATTTCAAATGCCCATAAAAGGAATAAAAGAAGACGACGACCTTTTTTTATAATAGTATTAATTGCTTTTTTTTCTGTTCCGCACAGTCAAGCACAATCGAATAAAATTATGCCAGAATTTTTGAAAAAAGGAGATACAGTTGGGATTTTGGCAACAGCCAGAAAAATTGATTTAGTAACCTTAGCACCAGCCATTCATTTATTAGAAAGTTGGGGTTTGAAAGTCGTTATTGGTAAAACTATAGGGAAAGAGCTGAATCAACAAGCGGGAACCGATTCGGATCGCGCACTCGATTTTCAGCAAATGCTTGACAATCCAAATATAAAAGCGATAATAGCGGGAAAAGGCGGTTATGGCACCGTTAGAATTATAGATGAGATTGATTTTACCGCTTTCAAGAAAAAGCCAAAATGGATTGTTGGTTTTAGTGATATTACGGTTTTGCACAGTCATATCAATAAGATGAATATTGCTACAATTCACGGTATGATGGCGATTAGCGCAAAATCAGCAAGTCCTGAATCAATTGAAACTTTGCATAAAGCCCTATTTGGTGATGCTATTGAATACCGTCTTCCAGTCCATCCCTTTAATAGAAAAGGAATAGCAGAAGGCGAATTAGTTGGCGGTAATTTGTCTGTTTTGTACAGTATTATGGGTTCGCCATCGGCCCAAGATTTCAAGGGAAAAATTCTTTTTATAGAAGATCTGGATGAATATTTATATCATATTGATCGAATGATGATGAATTTAAAACGAAACGGTTATTTTGAAGGATTGAAAGGACTAATTGTTGGCGGAATGACTAGTATGAACGATAATGACATTCCTTGGGGGAAAAACGCCTTAGAGATTATCCAAGATCTAGTTAAAACCTATAATTTTCCGGTAGTTTATGACTTTCCTGCAGGACATCTTAAAGACAATCGCGCTTTGATATTGGGAAAAAAAGTCCGTTTGGAAGTCAGTGATAAAGAAACCATATTAAAATTTGAATAAATTCGGGTTTATGGAATTTTAAATTTCACCATTTAAAACTGTACTTCAATTATGGCTGAACATAACGATTTAGGAAAATTTGGAGAAGCATTGGCGGTACAATTCCTGCAAAAAAACGGCTATAAGATCTTGGAGACGAATTGGACTTTTCAAAAAGCAGAAGTCGATGTTATAGCGCTGAAAGACAATATTCTCGCTATAATTGAAGTTAAAACCAGATCCAGTATCGATTTTGGATTGCCACAAGATTTTGTCAACACCAAGAAAATTCAACTCTTAGTCAAAGCAGTTAACGAATATGTAATTTCTAATGATCTGGATGTTGAAGTTCGATTTGACATAATTGCCATTCATAAAGAGGATAAGAACTTTAATTTGGAACATCTAGAAGACGCTTTTTATTATTTTTGAAACTATTTTTGTAACAAATTGTTTTTAAAGCTAAATTTGCCGAAGATATCAAACAAAAAAAATGAGTACCGTTTCTTCTACAGTAGAAAATTATATTAAAACCAAACCCTTTTTATTAAGTGCTTTGTCCCAAGGAATTATTAATTTGACCTCTTTATCAAGAAACATGATGGTTGAATTGGAATCGGAGTTCGGAAAAGATGTTAAACAAGGTGCTATTGTAATGGCTTTGAAACGACTTTCGGTTGATTTAGATTTTAGACTGAATCATAAAATCGTCAAGATTCTAAAAGATATTAGTGAAATTACCGTTCGATCGTCCTTATGTGATTATTCCTTTGCAGCATCGGATACTTTATTAAATAAACAATCCGACTTGATTTCGGAAATCAATAAATATTCTGATATCTTTTATACTTCCTCAAGAGGCGTTAGTGAAACCAATATTGTGGTTAGCGAGAGCATCAGTCATTATGTAGAAAAACATTTTGCGGGGGAAAAATTATTACACAAATTTGATAATCTCGCTTCGATAACCATAAAGCTACCGAATGAAAATGTAACTACTCCGGGAATTTACTATTTTATTTTCCAACGTTTGGCTTGGGAAGGAATTGTGATAAATGAAGTCATTTCTACCTCAAATGAATTTACGATTTTAGTGAGTGATGATATCGTTGATGTCGCTTTTAAAGTAATCAAAGATTTAAAATCATTGTAATTCAATTGATTTAAAACAACTTTTCATTCGAAATTATCTTTAAAATAAGAAAAAAAGTATAAAATTAAACTTTTTGAATTATTTGATCAACTTTGACAGTGCTAGCAATTAATTTATAATTTTAGAAATTAAATTATAGTTATATTTGAACAATTATTATAATATAGCACTTGATTATGAAGAAAATTATTACAATTATTGCCGTATTATTTTTTTTTAACGTTTTTTCTCAACAATTGATTTCGAGTAAAGTGCAAGAATTAAATGCCAAAGAAATTACTTTTAAACCCTATTCCGTTTTAACTTCTTATATAGAGACCAATACAAAGTCTATTAATAAATTGGTAAAAAAATCAAGCACTGCAAAAATCAATTTTCAGTCGGTTGCCGATTTAGTAAAAACTAAGCCAGATAACATTGAAATTGAAATACCCTATCAAGGGAATGCTATTAAAGTTCAATTGTATAAAGTAGATTTGTTTGCAGAAGGCTTTCATGTTGATACCGATAAAGCTAAAAATATTCCTTTAGAAGACGGGATTTATTATAGAGGTATTGTAAAGGGTGATTCGAATTCTACGGCTTCATTCAATTTTTTTAATGATGAAATGAATGGAATTGTTTCTAATAGCACTTTGAAGAATTTAGTAATTACAAAACAAAACAAGCAAGCCATTATTTCGGATTATATTATTTATTCAGATGCTGAATTAAACGTCCAAAATAGTTTTGAATGTCATCTAGTAGATAAACCTAATTTGGTAATAAATACGAATCAATACAAGACTTTGCAAGCACTAACCACTAAATGTGTGACGATGTATTTTGAAATTGATTATAATCTATTTGTTAAAAACAGCAGTAGTGAAAGTACCACTAACAGATGGATTGTCTCTGTTTTTAATAATGTAAAGACTTTATATGCCAATGATGGAATAAATGTTTCTTTGCGATCTGTTTTTATATGGACTAGCCCAGATCCGTATGAAGGGATTGGGACTTCTTCATCCGATTATTTATATAAATTTAATGAAGTTCGTCCTGTTTTTGACGGTGATGTTGGGCAACTTTTAGGAATGGATCCCGGAAGATTAGGCGGTGTTGCAGTAGATATAAATGGTTTGTGTTCTCAAAATAATTTTAGCTATTCAGACTTAGATGGTATAACTTTTAATTCTTGGGAGATCTACTCTTGGACGGTCATGGTTATTACTCATGAAATGGGACATTTATTAGGATCTCCTCATACCCATGCTTGCGTTTGGAATGGCAACGGAACTGCAATTGACAATTGTGGGCCTAAGAGTCAAGGCGCTACAAGTGAAGGTTATGAATGTATGACTAATCCGCCAACTATTCCTGATTCCGGAACCATAATGAGTTATTGTCATCTTATAAGTGGAGTAGGGATTGACTTAACCAATGGTTTTGGAATACAGCCCGGTGCGGTTATAAGGAATGCTATAAATAGTGGCCCTTGTCTGAGTTCCGATTGTATCAATACTTGTATCAATATGGTTTCTGATATTAAAGCGGAAATCACGAATTCTTCGGTATCGATTACTTGGTCTGATACTAATAAAACCAATTCCTGGTTAATTTCGGTAGAAACTGTACTTTCAAATACTTTAAATTGGATTCCCGTTTCCTTAAAAGCGTATTCATTATCTAACTTAACTCCAAATACCTTTTATAGAATAAGAATCCGCCCCAATTGTGGGTCTTCAATGACAGTAGATAGTGAACAGATTGTATTTGTAACTTCTATGGATTACTGTAACGGGACTAGTCTAACTGATTCTGGAGGTGCATCTTCTGATTACACTAATTTAGAATCCTATGTGAGAACTATAATTCCTAGCGTAGCTAATAAAAAAATCAAGTTAACTTTTAGCAGTTTTGATTTGGAGACCGATTTTGATTTTCTCTATATTTATGACGGTAATTCAACGGCTTCAACGTCTTTAAAAGCGGGGGGTTATACCGGAACAGCACTTCCGGACCCTATACAATCTTCTGCCACAGACGGATCGTTAACACTCAGGTTTTTCTCTGACACTTATGTAGTCGGTGCTGGATTTGTTGCAAACATTGAGTGTATTTCAAACTTAGGGACAAATACATTCGTTCCAAATATTGATTTTACCTATAATCCAAATCCAAGTATCGGAATGGTTTCTATCGCTTCAAAAACAATGATGAGTGAAGTTTTTGTTTATAATATTGAAGGCCGTCTTTTATATCAAAATAAAATCAATACCCTAAATACCAAAGTAGATCTTGCTTTATTTGCCAATGGAACCTATTTCTTTAAATTGAAATTTCAAGACAAAGAGGCTAACTTTAAAATAATGAAGCAATAGTTTTATAGTTATTACAAAAACCACGATGGATCTTTTTCCATCGTGGTTTTTTTATTTAAGTTTAACGTCCCATCAGCTCCATGAGTTCCAAAGCCTTTCTAATGGACTTCACATGATCAAATGTCACTAATAAACGCAAGCCATTTGGGGTTTGCTTTTCTTTCATTTTGCAAAGCTGTGATTGTTTTTGTACAAATTGCAGTACTTTTTGAAATTGAGAAGAGGCATAATAAGAACTCTGTTGATCGGATACAAAATAACCAATCATTTTTCCTTGTTTCATTACCAATTTTTCGATTCCCATTTGAGTGGCAATCCATTTTATTTTTATACTGTTCAGTAAGGAAATCGCTGGTTTTGGTAAAGGTCCAAAACGATCCAGTAATTTATTTTCATAAACTTGTAAGGTTTCCTCGTCTTTTATCAAACTCAATTCGTTGTATAAATTCAGTCGTTCCGAAATATTGTTGATATAATCATCTGGGAAAAGCAACTCGAAATCGGTATCAATCTGAATGTCTTTTACATATTCCTTTTCCGGTTTTTCTTCATCGGCATACAAATCTTTGAATTCGTTTTCCTTTAATTCGTCGATGGCTTCATTCATGATCTTTTGATAGGTATCAAAACCAATCTCATTTATAAAACCACTTTGTTCACCTCCTAAAAGGTCGCCTGCACCTCTAATTTCCAAATCTTTCATGGCGATATTTAGTCCGCTTCCAAGTTCGCTAAACTGTTCTAATGCCTGAATTCTTTTCCTTGCATCTTCGGTCATCGCAGAATAAGGCGGGCAGATAAAATAGCAAAAAGCCTTCTTATTACTTCGACCTACACGACCTCGCATTTGATGCAAATCAGATAATCCAAAATTATTGGCGTTGTTTATAAAAATAGTATTGGCATTTGGTACATCCAGTCCACTTTCGATAATAGTTGTGGCAACGAGAACATCAAATTCTCCGTTCATAAAGGCAAGCATTAATTCTTCCAGTTTCTTCCCTTCCATTTGACCATGACCTACACCAACACGAGCATCAGGTACCAAACGCTGAATCATTCCGGCAAATTCTTTGATGTTTTCTATCCGGTTATTGATAAAGAAAACTTGTCCGTTACGTTGGATTTCGTAAGAAATAGCATCCCGAATCAGTTCTTCGCTAAAACCTACTACATTAGTTTCAATTGGATATCGATTGGGGGGCGGCGTTGTAATTACCGATAAATCTCTCGCAGCCATCAATGAAAACTGTAAGGTTCTTGGTATTGGAGTCGCAGTCAAAGTCAGTGTATCCACATTGGCAGCAATGGTTTTGAGCTTGTCTTTTACGTTGACACCAAATTTTTGTTCTTCATCTACAATGAGTAATCCCAAGTCTTTAAAAACTACATTTTTACTAACGAGCTGGTGCGTTCCAATAAGGATATCTAATTTGCCTTCAGCCAATAGCTTGAGCGTTTCCGCCTTTTGTTTAGCCGTTCTGAAACGGTTTAAATAACCAATTGAAACGGGCATTTCTTTTAAACGTTCTGAAAAAGTACGATAATGTTGGTAGGCTAAAATCGTAGTTGGAACCAATACAGCTACTTGTTTTCCATTATCTACCGCTTTAAAAGCAGCACGGATGGCGACTTCTGTTTTTCCAAAACCCACATCACCGCAAACTAAGCGATCCATAGGCCGGTCGCTTTCCATATCGGCTTTTACTTCCTGAGTTGATTTTGTTTGATCGGGCGTATCTTCATATATAAAAGAACTCTCTAATTCGGCTTGCAGATAACTATCTGGTCGGTATTTAAAGCCTTTTTCTAGCCTTCTTTTAGCGTACAATTGAATTAAATTGAAGGCTATATGTTTGACACGAGCCTTCGTTTTTTGTTTTAAAACCTTCCAAGCATTCGACCCAAGCTTGTATATTTTGGGAGGTGCGCCGTCTTTTCCGTTGTATTTTGAGATTTTGTACAGCGAGTGAATACTGACATAAACAATATCATTATCGGCATAAACGAGCTTAATCGCTTCCTGTGTTTTGCCTTCGACCTGAATTTTTTGAAGTCCTCCAAAACGTCCAATTCCATGATCGATGTGCGTTACATAATCACCAACAGAAAGAGTTGTGAGTTCTTTGAGAGTGATATTTTGTTTTTTAGAATAGCCATTTTTAAGGTTGAACTTATGATAGCGTTCAAAAATCTGATGGTCAGTATAACAAGCGATTTGATTTTCCTCATCTATAAAACCTTGGTATAAAGGTAAATTAATGGTAGTGTATTGCTTGCGAATATTCTCCGAATTAGCTTCGTCTAGGGTTTCAAAAATGTCATGAAATCGTTTGGCCTGAGCTTCATTGGTGCAAAACAAATAATTTTTATAACCGTTAAAATGATTGTCATTCAAATTATTAAGCAATAAATCAAATTGCTTATTGAAAGAGGGTTGTGGCAGAATATGAAATTCGAATGTTTTCTTAGTTCTAAAAATAGGCTTGGAGCCAAATTCAACAATTGAAAAATCCAGTCCTTTTTTAACGAATTCGGTTTGATTTACAAATAAGTTTTCAGGCGGAACCCTTGTTATTGTAGAATTCAAATTCGAATAAATCTCAGAAGCTTTGGTAAATAAAAGGTCTAATTTAGACAAAAGCAAATCGGTATTTTCTATGAAAACAACCGTTTTTTCGTTAATGTATTCTAGGAAACTTTCTCTGTTTTCTTGGAAAAAGGTATTCTCCACATTGGGAATAATCGTTATTTTTTTCTGCTTTTCGATAGACAATTGTGTTTCTACATCAAAACTTCGAATACTGTCAACTTCATTCCCAAAAAACTCTATTCGGTAAGGATTGTCATTTGAAAAAGAAAACACATCAATGATTCCACCGCGAACCGAAAATTCTCCAGGTTCTGTGATAAAATCTACGCGCTTAAATTCATATTCAAAAAGTACTTCATTGATGAAATCAATCGATATTTTATCGCCAACAGCTACTTTTAAGGTGTTTTTGTCAAGTTCTTTTTTGGTCACTACCTTTTCAAAAAGTGCTTCTGGATAGGAAACTATGACTGCTGGTTTTTTACGCGAATTGATGCGGTTCAAAACTTCGGCTCGCAGCAATACATTCGCATTGTCGGTGTCTTCAATTTGGTAAGGCTTTCTGTAGGATCCCGGATAAAATAGCACATCTTGTTCACCAATTAATTGTTCTAAATCATTGAGAAAATAAGCGGCCTCTTCTTTGTCGTTTAAAACAATTAAGAAAGGCTTTTCTGTTTTTTTAAATAAGGAAAGTAGCACAAATGAAAGCGCAGAGCCAATTAAACCTTTGAGGTGAATTTTCTGCTCTACTTGTTCTAAACTATCGGCAATTTGCTTTATTTTCGGGGAATTGTCGTAGGTATTTATAAGGGTGGATTTACTCAATTTTTTGGTAAATAGGTTGTGTTTTAATCGTTGGGACTGCTCTAGAAGTATCTAGCATTTTTATCATATCCGATTCGCCTTCCTCTTTTGGGATGTTGCTTTTTCTAATAATTTCGTCCATTTGCTGGCATAAAGAAATTAGTTCGATGTTAACGTCACCAATTAATGTCACTACTTTTTGAGCAGGAATTGCATCTAAATTTATAAATAAATTAATGGAATTAATTTTGTTTGTCAGCACAGCAATTCGACTTTTTATTTCGGGTTTGAAAAAGGGAGGCGGAATATTATTGTTTAGATCGGATATTCTTTTGGACAACGCTTTTGATTTTTTTTGAAAAGCGCCAATCGTAGTTTTGGGTTTTTCATTTAACTCATTTATCAACAAACGCCATTCATTCCAATTGTTTACTTCTGTTTGTGCATTATAGAGACTTGGATTTGTAAATTTCCAGCCTTTATTGATGGTCTCAAATACAAGTTCCTTTTTTTTAGCTTCTTTGATATTTTCGGCGATTCGTTTATCGGCATGATCATTACAGGAAACCAAAAAGAATAACAAAAAAAAGATATAGGAAAAATGGATTTTCATTTGGGATTGATATAATTACAAAAATACAAAGTTACAAATGTAAAACGAAAGTTTTAACACTTGATGGGCTGATAATTATAATTTTGTTAAAAAATTAGTAGCTCAACGGAATAATTCTACCTTTCGAAAAAGAGCACGATTTGCTTGAAATTCAATCTTCAAAATGAGTACAAAAATACTAATAATTGGTGCTTGCGGGCAAATAGGTACCGAGCTTACGCAAAAGTTGAGAAGCATTTATGGTGTTGAAAATGTGATTGCTTCCGACATTCGAAAACTCAACGTTGATGTAGTAAACAACGGACCTTTTGAAGTCGTAAATGCCTTAGATTTCAATCAGATTGAGCATTTAGTAGAACTATATCAAATTGACGAAGTTTATCTCATGGCGGCATTGTTATCGGCGACAGCGGAGAAAAACCCTGCATTTGCTTGGGATTTAAATATGAATTCGCTTTTTCATGTATTGAATTTGGCAAAGGCAGGAAAGATTAAAAAGATTTTTTGGCCCTCCAGTATTGCTGTTTTTGGCAGCACCACTCCAAAAGAAAATACGCCGCAATATACAATCATGGAACCCAGCACGGTTTACGGAATAAGTAAGCAGGCTGGAGAACGTTGGTGCGAATACTACCATACTATTTTTGGAGTCGATGTTAGAAGTGTTCGCTATCCAGGTTTAATTAGTTGGTCTTCTCCTCCAGGAGGCGGTACCACCGATTATGCAGTTGATATTTTTCATAAAGCATTATCCGATGGAACTTACGACTGCTTTTTATCTTCAGAAACAAAAATGCCAATGATGTATATGGATGATGCTATTCAGGCGACAATAAATATAATGCAGGCTGAAGCCGATAACATAAAAATTAGGTCTTCCTATAATTTAGCAGCCATGAGTTTCACTCCAGCTGAATTAGCGGCCGAAATTCGAAGTCAGCTACCTGATTTTACAATTACATATACGCCAGATTTCCGTCAAAAAATTGCGAATAGTTGGCCGGCAAGTATAGATGATCACGAAGCAAGAGCGGATTGGGATTGGAAACACACTTATGATTTAGCATCTATGACTAAAGATATGCTGGCGCATTTAAAAGGGATATAGAAGTATTTAGATGCCTTTTTTATGTATAAAAGAAAAGCCGAATTAAATAAATTAATTCGGCTTTTCTTTTATTTAAGAAGATCAGTAATTTCCAAGGGTCTTTGTTTTTTTTGTATGATTGTTTCATCGTGTTGCGATAAATCCAAGCCGATAGTTTCGGATTCTTCCGATACTCGAAGTGGAATTATAGCATTCGTGATTTTGAATAATATCATGGCGCCAAAAAAAGTATATACAGAAACGAGTACCAAGGCCATCATGTGATTTGCAAAAACATTCCATCCACCGTGCAATAAACTAGCGTCTTCACCATGAGCAAAAATAGCGGTCAAGATCATTCCCATAATTCCACCTACACCATGACAGGCAAATACATCAAGTGTATCGTCTATTTTCTTTAATATTTTGGCGTTGACCACTGTATTAGAAACTATAGCAGTGATAAAACCAAAGAACATACTCTCAGGGACAGTTATGTATCCTGCAGCTGGGGTTATAGCAACTAAGCCAACTACGGCTCCGATACAAGCACCGAGGGCAGAAACTTTCCGGCCGTTAATTCTGTCAAAGAAAATCCAAGTTAACATGGCTGCTGCCGATGCTGTTGTTGTTGTTGCAAAAGCCATAGCTGCGGTTCCATTAGCGCCTAAGGCAGAACCTGCATTGAAACCAAACCAGCCAAACCATAGCATTCCGGTCCCCATTAAAACAAATGGAATATTGGTTGGAATATGGTTACTATTTTTTCGTTTACCCAAGGCTAAAACCCCAGCTAGTGCTGCAAAACCTGCACTCATGTGCACTACAGTACCACCGGCAAAATCTTTCACCCCAAAATAGGAACCTAAAATCCCTGTTGGATACCAAACGGCATGACAGAGCGGGGCGTATATGAATAAAGTAAACAAACAGATAAAAAGCAAATAGGAGATAAAGCGAACGCGTTCTGCAAAAGAACCGGTTATAATGGCCGGAGCTATAACGGCAAATTTCATTTGGAATAAAGCAAACAACATAAAAGGAATCGTACTTGCTAGTTTTTTATTAGGTAAAACCCCCACATAATCCATGAATGCAAATGTAGTTGGGTTTCCAATAAAGCTATAAAAACCGGTTCCGATATGAACTCCAACAGGTTCCCCAAAAGCGAGACTAAAACCAACCACAACCCATAATAATGTTACCACTCCCAGACAAATAAAACTTTGAAGCATAGTTGATATTACGTTCTTTTTCCCCACCATTCCGCCATAAAAGAAGGACAGTCCCGGAGTCATTATCAATACTAGGCAGGAAGCAGTAAGCATCCAGGCCACGTCGGCAGGGACTATATGATCCAGAGTTCCAAACTGTGATTTAATGTCCTCTGTAAGAATTGGAGCAGGCCATAAAGCACCGCTAATGCATACTATACTTATAATGACAAAAGATATAATCCAACGTTTTTCAATATTCATTTTATAAAACTTTTATTAGAACACCCCTATAATTTAGAGGGCAAAGTTAAAAAATATTTCATATTATAATTTTAAATTGTCATAAAATTAGGGGGGTGCTCTAGTTTTTGTCTAATTAATAATTTTAGCCTCCTTTTTTTATCAGATTTGTAATTTGCCTGATTTGTAGGGAGATTTTTGTAGAGAGTATTTATGAAATTAGGAGTATTAATTTAGGGGTTTTTTATTACCCTTTCAGACTTAAACTATTTGTTTTGATACCCTTTTATTTTATTTGGAAGATTTTTTTGTAAAAGCTTAAGTAGTTTTATGACGCTAGAAATTCAATAACAAATGGATTTGCTAATCAACAGCAATAGTTCTTCAACTTTACTATAGCATTTTTTTATTGAATATAGCAATAGGAAGAAAAGAGATACTGTTTTTCTATTGCTATAGATTTATTGGAATAAAAAGCAATGTTAATTATTCTTTTTTCTTGGTATGTGAATTCCAACCCAGAAAAGTATAAATAGGGCAGAAGTTAATCAGGCTAGTGAATAATAAGATAACAGCAAAGCCAATTAAAACATAGCCCAAGGTCCCTTTAATACGATCTGTTGCGTATAAAGCAATAAAAATTAGTGCAATACTTATGCGAATGAATTTGTCCAGATTTCCAATGTTTCTTTCCATAATGTGAGTTTTTGCTTATTCCTTAATAAGGCGAAACAAGTATTATTGAGTATTAAAGGTAATTCTTTTTTCTAACATATTCTTTTTGGTTTCGAATATAGTTATCACTAAAATTATTCTTTTATCTCTTTTTTTAAATAGCGAAGGCCTACTTAAG
>CANEZU010000053.1 GCA_947444255.1 Flavobacteriaceae bacterium
AGTATTTATTCTTTAATAGGGAATGATGAAGTAAATATTCAAGGAAGACCTATTCCGTTCGATTCGAATGATGTCATTTCCTTGGGTGTGCAACTCAATTTGGAGGCTAGTTACACCATTGCAATTGCTGCTAGGGATGGCTTATTCAAAGAAAGTGCTCCCGCTATTTATTTAGAAGACCGGCAGGAACATCAAATTCATGATTTGACAGCAGCTCCCTATATTTTTAGTTCCAAAAAAGGACGATTTGAAGAGCGTTTTCTTTTGCGATATAAAAAGGAAGCTTTATCTACTGTCTTTTCAGATCAGCAAATGAATAAACTAGTAATTTCAATACGTAATTCTCAAATACACATTCAATCCACGGATGATGAAATTATTGGAATTACACTTTATGATTTTTTGGGAAGAAAATTATTTATGACAAATAATCTAAATGAGTTTGAATATGAAGTTGATTACAGTGCTCAAAATCATCAAATAGTCGTGGCTCAAATCTTTTTAAAAAACAACCAAATACTTATTAGAAAAATTATTTTCTGAGAATTTAAAAAGAAAAAGTCCCGTTTTGATAATCAAAACGGGACTTTCTATTGTGTTTCTTGTCTTTATGCTTTTCCTTTCACAGAAGCTTCCAGGTTCTTTTCAATACTGTGACCTGGTCTAGACCATTTTGGCTTTTCACCTAAGGCTTGAAATTGAGAATCGGCAGCTTCAACAGTAGTGGGCTGCATGATTTTTATAAACGGTTTCTGCGCTTTTAGTCCCAACATTTCAAACATTTTCATATCGTCATTCACGTCTGGATTTGGAGTAGTCAGTAATTTATCACCGGCAAAAATGGAATTAGCACCAGCGAAAAAGCACATGGCTTGTCCTTCACGGCTCATATTCATTCTTCCTGCAGACAAGCGAACCTGAGTTTCGGGCATGATGATACGACTGGTAGCGACCATTCGGATCATTTCCCAAATTTCAACGGGTTTCTCTTCTTCCATAGGAGTACCTTCAACGGCAACTAAGGCATTTATTGGAACCGATTCGGGTTGTGGATTTAAAGTAGATAGCGCCACAAGCATTCCGGCTCTATCTTCAATGGATTCTCCCATACCAATGATTCCACCACTACAAACGGTTACATTCGTTTTGCGTACATTCTCAATTGTTTGCAAGCGATCCTCAAATCCTCGTGTCGATATAACTTCCTTATAGTATTCCTCTGATGTATCTAAATTGTGATTATAAGCATATAGCCCAGCTTCGGCTAAACGGTGCGCCTGATTTTCGGTGATCATACCTAGAGTACAACACACTTCCATATCCAATTTGTTGATGGTTCTCACCATTTCCAAAACCTGATCAAATTCAGGTCCGTCTTTTACATTTCTCCAGGCTGCTCCCATACAAACACGGGATGAACCACTAGATTTAGCACGCAAAGCCTGCGCTTTTACCTGGCTTACAGACATTAAATCATTTCCTTCAATTTCGGTATGGTATCTTGCTGCTTGGGGGCAATAACCACAATCTTCGGGACATCCCCCGGTTTTTATAGATAATAAAGTAGAAACCTGAACCACATTTGGGTCATGATGTTCCCTGTGAATGGAAGCTGCTTCAAAAAGCAAATCCATCAAAGGTTTGTTATATATGGCAATAATTTCGTCTTTCGTCCAATTGTGTTTTGTCAAACTCATGTCAGCTTTTTTATAATCCTCAAAAGTAGGAAATTCAGAATGAAGTAAAAAAGTTTCGGTATTTAAAGTTTAGTTTATTCGCAAAGAAATGGGCTTAAAATGAACAAGCTTTCTAATTGCTGTAAATAACTTTAGCAATTAGAAAGCTTGTTTTCAATATTGGTAATTGATCTTAGGCTGTTTTACTCTCTGTTGTAACTTTTCCTTTCCAATATTGCATGAGTATAAAAGATACCATAAGGGATGCTGCTATTGATTCGAAAAGCAAACCGATGCAATAATGATAAATGGTTAATTCTCCACCTCCGAAAATAAACCCTTTAGAAAGATTAGTAAGAAATGATACCCCTCCTCTATATTCAATATAAGCTAACAAACTTGAAATACTCAGAACAGCTCCTATGAAGGAAGTTATTATAGCCGACAATAGATTCGTATTATAGCCTCTAATTTCATCGCTATTATTCATTTTTATGGTTCTGTTGATGCCATAAATCACAAAAATAATATTCCCCATTCTCAAATACACTTGATCGGAAAGACCAAGTAATTCTATAATTAAATAGTAAATACTGATTCCTAAAAAGATAATAAAACCGTTTGTTAATTCTCTTGAATATTTCATGTTTGCAATTTTAAGTATTAATTAATAACTAAGACTAAATAAAGGTGGAAATGTAAAGAATGAAAACTTAAATAATTAGGTGTTTGTTTTATAAATATAGCTAAAAAACGATAAAAATCTAATTTTTCAAGCTCTTATAACAAAAAATTATTAAACCATTACTTGGTTTTACTATCTATAAAACGTGAAAATAAGAGGAATAGTATTAATTGAAATGCTGATTGATATATTCAATCGCTCCTTTTTTATCTGCTTCTAATTGTTCTTTGAGTAAATCGAAAGAATCAAATTTATGTTCAGAACGGATAAAATGTAAGATTGAAACTTTGAGTTTTTCCTCGTATAAATCAGCATCGAAGTCAAGATAATGGACTTCAATAGATAATTTTTCGCCTTTTACGGTTGGATTTGTTCCAATATTCATTAAGCCAAAAACGGTTTTAGATTGGATGATACTTTTCACAATATAAACACCATTTTTTGGAATGAGTTTGTAATCTTCGGCGATTTTTATATTTGCAGTAGGAAATCCAATAGTTCTACCAAGGCGTTTTCCTTCTTCAACAGTGCCCGTTATGAAATAAGGATAACCCAAATATTCATTTGCTAAATCAATATTAGCCTCTTCGAGTGCGAGTCTTATTTTTGTGGAACTAATGGAGACTTCGTCAATTTCCTGAGCGGATATTTGCTCGACTTCAAACTTATATTTTTCTCCAAAAAGAATTAAATCTTCAATATTAGCGGATCGGTTTCTTCCAAATCGGTGATCATAGCCAATGACTATTTTCTTTACATTCAGTTGATCCACAAGAATATCTTTTACAAATTCTTCGGCTGTAAGTCGTGAAAAAGCTTTGTCAAAAGGGTGGATGATGAGGTTGTCAAGTCCTGTTTTTTCTAATAATTCAGCTCGTTCTTCGATAGTATTCAGCAATTGAATTTCTGATTTTTCTTGAAGAACCATCCGGGGATGCGGAAAAAAGGTAAGCACTAAACTCTCACAATCGGATTGTTTGGCATTCTGAATTAGCTTTTCAATAATTTTTTGATGACCAATGTGAACACCATCAAAGGTGCCAATGGTTACAATAGTTTTATTAGAAGAACGAAATGTCGTTAAAGAATGAAAAATTTTCAATGGAATCCGTTTAATAAGGCGCAAATTTAGTTTAATAATACCACATAAAAGAAGCAGTTCAACAGAAATCATTCCGCTTAGCTGTCAACAAAGTAAATTATTCCTTAATAAAGCGCAGTGTTTTCTTTTCTTTGTCTTTTAGGATGGTGATAAAATAGATCCCATTGCTTAAAAAAGAGGTATCCATTGCTAAATCATTTTCGTTTTTCACAGTCTTTTGAACTAATATTTGCCCTAGGAAGTTATTTATAACCAGCGTGTCAGGTAAACCAAAAGAGTTTGGGACTTTTATATTTAAAGTAGACTGGCTCGGATTTGGATACACATAAATTTCTTTCGTAGATTCATAGGTTTCGGTAGCAAGCGTTTTGTTAGTGAAAGAAGTACTTTCCGAATTGTTAAAAGAACCCCCTGAAGCAATGACTGTCGATCCACTTTTGATGGAGTAATAGCCTTGGCCGCCTGAACAGCAAATCCCATCTCCAAAGGTGTCTGTAATAGTAAAGGTGTAGCAGTCCTTATTCGGTAGTAACCATGTTCTGTTAATTAGGGCGGGTAAACTACTTGTATCAGCATATGGGCCGCCACCAAACAAAGTAGAACCACTGCTGTTCTTCAAATACCATTTGGTTTCAGTTCCAAAATTATCCAGTTGTAATGTAAATTCTAAGGAGGAAAACGAATAATCAACAGGAGCTAATGGTGGGTAATAAGTCACCGAACTACTGTTATTTGAAGCTCTTTGATCGGCAATACCATTTACATTTATCAAAGTTGCGCTTAGGGTGCCAGTTGTGGTTAAGTTGACAGGAATATCAATACTTGCAAATTGATTCGGAATAAGAGTGCCATTCCAATTCATAGTTTGAGGACTAGCGCCGTTAATCGAATAATTAAACCGGGCACTTGTTATATTTGCGCTGCCTCTGTTATATAGACTTAGTTTTTGTGTGTATGCTGCGCTACAGTTACCTGCAGTGTTATTACAGGATATTTCGAGCTTAAGTTCTCCATCATTTGCAAATAGCGAAATGGCAGTTCCTTTAGTAGAACTAATCAATGAGTTTCTTCTTGGCGAATTGGCCATTACAGTTTGCATTCTGTCTTTTTGATTCTGAGTAAATAGATTCATACAAACATCATCGGTATAATCCATATAGTTTTCTATCATATCTACTCCTGAACTTAGTGGACAGGAATCGGTTCCTTTAACACAGCCATAATTAGCGTCTTTTGATACGGGTGTGTCATTGCAGTAATCGGTATTGGTAGCACAATCGGAACCATCTCCCCAAAGATGTCGGAGTCCTAGCCAATGCCCTACTTCGTGAGTCATCGTTCGACCTTGATCATAAGGAGAGCTTAATTTAAAAGTTTCTCCCAAGGGCTGATAATTAACACTTCCAAAAGCATCGTATTTGACGACAACTCCGTCTGTATTAGCGTTTCCATTACTACTATTTAATCCACTTAGACCGGATGCATCGGGAAATTGTGCAAAGCCTAGTAGAGTTGAATCTGTAAATTCCAAACTCCATAAATTCAAATAAGAAGTTGGATCCCATATTGTAGTGGGTTTTAAGGTGTTTCCTATCTCGGGATCCGACCAAGTTTTTTGACAGGTATTTACTCGGTCAATTCCATTAGTTGGATTTCCATTGGGATCTACCTTTGCTAAAACAAATTGAATTTGAGTGTCCGCACTAACGCTATACGAACTTCCATCGCCAGGTGTTCCTGCAGCTTTTCTAAAATCATTGTTTAAGACCGTTATTTGAGATAGTACCTGGGCGTCACTAATGTTTCTTCCTACTCCTACCGTTTCCCCGTTATAGATGACATGCACCACTACTGGAATTGTAATTATAGTAATTGCTGTTCTTTGTGAACTGCTGCTATTTTTATTTTTGGAATTAGTAAGCAGGCTATTGATCCAAGTTTCAAATTCGGCATCGGTCTTTCTTTTGGGATCTTTTTGCTGCAACATTTTTTCATATTCGTCAGTCGCACATCGTATAATTCCATTTTTCGGATTAATACTTTCTGTTTTTATCCTTGTCCCAAATAAGATATGAGACTCCCTTGTTTTATTCTGACTGTGCAGAATGCTTATTGTAATTAGGCTAAAAAAAATAAAGAGTTTTTTAGCAGTGGTAATTTTTCCCATATAAAAATTTAATTCAAGAAGTTAAATTAAAATATACTAATAAAAACTTTAAAATTATTTAATGATTTTATTTTCCATTGAATCCTGTCATAGTGTTTTCTAATCCTGCTGTTCCAAAAGAGCTGATGATTTCAGAGGCTATTTCCAATCTTTCGGCTAATTTCGCTTTCTCCTCCTCGTTCCAATCTCCCAAAACATAATCAATCTGCTTTCCTTTTTTAAATTCATCACTAATTCCAAAACGGAATCGAGTATAATTAGTTGTATTTAAAATCAGATTGATGTTTTTTAATCCGTTGTGACCTCCGTCGCTACCTTTTGGTTTTATTCGGATAGTTCCGAATGCCAAATTCAAATCATCGGCGATTATCATAATATTTTCCAAAGGTATATTCTCCTTATCCATCCAATATTGTACGGCTTTTCCGCTAAGATTGACGTAGGTATTGGGTTTTAAAAGCAAAAAAGTTCGGCCTTTAAACTTGTAGGTGGCCAATGCGCCTAATTTTACGGTTTCGAAAGTGATATTTTCTTTTTTGGCAAAATAATCTAAAATTTTAAAACCTATGTTGTGTCTGGTATTTACATATTCAGCGCCGATATTTCCAATGCCTACAATTAAATATTTCTTCATATAATCTGTATCGTCTTCTGTTTTTGTGGTCGAAAAGAATTGGTTTAACCATTTTGTCATTTTGTAAAAGTAATTCAATTTAACAACTAAAAAAAATAGCAATTAGTGTGCCAGCGTGTAACCCTTTTCATTCCCAAAATAAGTTCTAACTAGCTGAATTATTTTGATTTCAGATGAAATTATCGGTTCAATATACAGAACGTATTCGGGCCTAATTAATTGTAAAACCACCGTTTTTTTAAATAAAAAAAGCACCAGTTTTTCAACTGATGCTTTTAAAAATTTTGGAAATGAAATTATTTTTTCTTTCCTTTTGCTGGAGCTTTTGCTGCTTTTGCTGCTTCTTGAGCTGCTTTCAAAGCGGCACGAGATACTCTTACTTGAGCTACTACTGTATTATCTGGGTGTATCAATTTGTAGCTGTCAGATACTAATTTAGTTACATAAACTTTATTTCCCATTTCAAGAGAAGTAATGTCTAATTCAACAAAATCAGGTAAGTTTTTAGGTAAAGCTTTTACTTTCAACTTACGAGTGTTCAAACGTAGCACACCACCAGCAAGAACTCCTTTAGAAACACCTGTAATTTTAACAGGAACTTCCATAGTAATTTCTTTATCATCGAATAATTCGAAGAAGTCAATGTGTAAAATTTTATCAGACACCGGGTGAACCTGGATATCTTGTAAAACAGCATTGAATGATTTTGTACCAAGATCAATCACAACAGTGTGAGCGTTTGGGGTGTAAACCAAGTTTTTAAAAGCAATTTCTGCTGCTGAGAAATGTACTGCTTGATTTCCTCCGTATAAAACGCAAGGAACCAATCCAGCATTACGTAAGGCTTTAGTCGCAACTTTGCCCACGCTTTCTCTTTCTGATCCTTTAATTGTAATCGATTTCATTGTAAAAATATATAGTTAATAATAATAAAATACGTTTTTGACTTTCAGACTTTCGTCTTCGAGACGGATGTTTCTACATCAAAAATTTTCCGCTAATGGAATTGTTGTGTTGTACCATGTGCATTACTTCGGCAAAAAGAGGCGCACAACTCACCACTTTAATTTTTTTAGACTCTTTCTTTAATGGAATAGAATCGGTAACTATCAATTCTAATAATTTAGAATTTTCTATTTTTTCGTAGGCATCACCTGATAAAATGGCATGAGTACAAATTGCTCTAACGCTAAGTGCTCCTTTTTCGATCATCAGATCTGCGGCTTTCGCCAATGTGCCTCCGGTATCAATCATGTCATCAACCAAGACTACATTTCGTCCTTTTACCTCGCCAATTAGCTCCATAGAGTCAATTACGTTGGCTACTTTTCTATGTTTGTAACAAATCACTACATCCGATTCTAAAAATTTAGAATAGGCATAGGCTCTTTTTGAACCTCCCATATCTGGAGATGCGATAGTCAAATTGTCTAAATTAAGACTTTTTAAATAGGGTAAGAAAATGGTTGAAGCAAATAAATGATCTACCGGTTTTTCAAAAAATCCTTGAATCTGATCTGCATGTAAATCCATGGTCATTATTCGAGTAGCCCCTGCAGCATCTAATAAATTAGCTACTAGTTTAGCTCCAATCGGAACCCTTGGTTTGTCTTTTCTATCTTGTCTTGCCCATCCAAAATAAGGAATAACGGCAGTTATATGTCTGGCTGAGGCTCTTTTTGCAGCGTCAATCATTAATAACAATTCCATTAAATTATCTGCTGTAGGAAAAGTCGAACAAACTATAAAGACGCGTAAACCTCTAATCGATTCTTCGTAATTTGGTTGGAATTCCCCATCACTATAAACAGAGAAAGTCACCTTACCTAGCGGTATACCGTAGATTTTGGCCATTTTTTCTGCTAGATAAACACTTTGGGAACAAGCAAATATTTTTGCCTCTGGTTCTTGATGTGACATTTTAATGAGTTGTTTTGTAGTTAGTTAGTGTGTGTCGTTTTAACGAGGTGCAAATTTAGAAATAAAATTGAACTTCTAACGCAAATTTTAGAGTATTTTTTGAAGAAAATGTAATTTTATTTTTTACATTTGCAGTCTTATAATGAAAAAGCAATTTGGATTTATAAGACTGCTAATTGCCCGGATGGCGGAATTGGTAGACGCGCTGGTCTCAAACACCTGTGGGCAACCGTGCCGGTTCGATTCCGGCTCCGGGTACAAAACCTCTGAGAAATCAGAGGTTTTTTTGTTTGTATTTATTAGTAGCAATGATCTGAATTCGGAGTCAATAAGCTGTTTTAAAAACAGCTCCAAAGCTACCTTCTCTGCTATTTTTCCGAATTCCGTTTTTACATTGAACGGTGTTTGTAGCCTTCTAAATTTCTGAAATATTAAAACCTGACTTTTAACCATTAGGGATATTATATTATTCTATTTCTAAATTTTTATAATATTCTAATGGAGAAATTCCTGAGATTTCTTTAAAGCTGGTGAAAAAAGGATTATAAGAGGTAAAACCAACTTTTTTAGATAAGGAATCCAGAGTATTGCTCTTTAAATAGTCCTGTTCAATATGTTTGATGGCATCGTGAATTCGGATAGCTTTTTTATATTCAGAAAATGAGATATTGGCGTGGTATTTAAAAATATAGGAAATATGGCTTTTTGGGATATTTAGCTTGTTAGCTATATCAGCAATTTTAAGATTCGGATCACGGAACAGTTCATGTTCAAAACTTAGTTTTTCTATTTGCGCTATATAGTTCATGATATTTTTTTTATCTAATACCTCCTTTAAAAAAAGATGTTGACTATTATTTAGTTCGGAGCTTGGGTTTATACTCCAGACTTCATCGAATACTAAGCAAGTGTTTCTGTTTTCTTTTGTTTTTTGGTACAGAAGATCGTATCCATAAAGTATTTCGGGGGATTTCAATATCTTGAGTAGAATAAATAAACCGATTAGTGATGATATCCATTGAAAATTAAGATTCTTTTCATATTCGTTGTCATAAATCTTAAGAAGAATTGTTGCTAGAAGTCGGATGGTCATTAAAGCAATTGCAATAAATAAAAACAAGGTCCATTTTTTAATTAATTCATTTTGCTTTTTAATTAGTTTAATATCGCTTTTTCTTGTCCAGATATTTTTTTTTAAAATTTTGTAACATAATACCGTATAAAGCAAAGCGAAGAAAAAAAAGACGATATAAAAAACAAATACAAACCGAATAGAATAGTACTGGTAAGTATTGAATCCGATTAAGAAAACAAAAAAGACTGTTGGAAATATAAAGTGAACTAATTCGCTGCTATTTAAAACTTTATTATTGAGGGTTAAATTCTTAAAATACAAATAGAAAAGCGGAAAAACGAAAATTGCAAAATTAGAATACAGGTAAAAAGTATTCTTAAAATCAGTTTCCGGTATAAAATAAATCATTCCAACTAATAAATGACGTAAGGATATTATGGGTATTAATAGAATGAAATACAAATTCATTATCCGATTTGATTGATAGCTACCAAGTATTAAAAAAGTGGTTATTAAACCGAATACACCTACAATTATGCAAAGTAAATTTGTAATCATTTGTTATTAGTAATTTGGCAAGAGAAAAAAAGTATATTTTTTTCTGTTTCTAACCCTTAGTCTGTTTTTTTGATTTCGGCTCAATGTCTTTCCAAATATAATAATTTTTCTCTTCTATTTTGAGACTTACTAAAAACTGAAAAGTTCTTACTGATTTAGATTATTATCGTCCATTAACTCCTCTACACCTTTAGTACTTAATAAAAATATTTATGTTTGCTAGATATTTTATGAAGTATATTCGTATTCTTTCTTTTACGAGCTTTTTCTTCAAAATTTTTTGATTGGTTTTTATCAGCTTATTAATAAATCTAACGTTTTAGATATACTCCTACTTTAATAAAAATTAGAAATAATCCTTTATAATTTAATATAATTTTTAATAACTAATAAATGAAAAAAATTCTACTTATCACTATTTTTTTGTTAACGGTAGTTAGCCATGCACAAGCTCCATCTATTTCCTATGGCAGTCCACAGATTTACAAAGTGGGAGTGCCTATTAGTCCATTAACACCAACCAATTCTGGAGGTGCGGTTCCAACTACGATATCAGCGCTGGTGAGTAATTTTGCTGGAAGCGGAATGCAAGGAACATTAGATGGTACGGGAACAGCAGCCCGTTTTTATAATCCAATTGGTGTAGCGGTAGATTTATTAGGAAATGTATACGTAGCGGATGTTTCCAATAATCAAATCAGAAAAATTAGTTCTGATGGAGTAGTCTCTGTTTTTGCTGGTAGCGGATCTATAGGTTCAACAGACGGTCCAGGAATAGAAGCTAGTTTTCACTTTCCATATGGAGTGGCTGTTGATGCTGCTGGAACTGTATATGTTGCGGATACTTACAATCATAAAATCAGAAAAATTAGTTCTACAGGAGCGGTTTCCACCTTGGCTGGTAGCGGAAGTCCAGGGTTCGCTAATGGTTCAGGAATAGACGCCAGTTTTAATAATCCCTCCGGAGTTGCAGTTGATGCCCAAGGTAATGTGTATGTAGCAGATTCTGAAAATCATAAAATCAGAAAAATTACAGCAGCTGGAATTGTTAGTACACTAGCAGGAAGCGGATCTGTAGGTTCAACAGACGGCTCAGGAATTGACGCTAGTTTTAATTATCCTGATGGGCTTACTATAGATGCTACAGGAACTCTTTATGTGGCCGACACCTTTAATAATAAAATAAGAAAAATTAGCCCAGCAGGTGTTGTTTCAACTTTTGCGGGAAGCGGTGTTGAAGGATCAGCTGATGGTTCGGCAACTGCAGCCACTTTTTTTAAACCTTATAGTTTGGCTTTGGATGCTGCATCTAATGTCTATGTATGTGATATGGCTAACAATAAAATACGTAAAATTAGCAGTGATGGGCAAGTTTCGACTTACGCAGGAAACGGGAATTATGGTTCATCAAATGGAACCGCTTTATCCTCTAGTTTCTTTTTTCCTTCAGGTGTGGCAGCAGATGCTTCAGGTAATTTGTTTGTAGCGGATCGTTTCAACCACAAAATTAGAAAAATCAGTACTGTGGGTGCTTATAGTATAAGTCCTATATCTTTACCTGTAGGTTTGAATTTTGAAATTCCAACGGGTATTATTAGTGGTACCCCCAGGGAAGTAACAGCTGAAACTAATTACACCGTAACAGCCTCCAATAGTAATGGTTCGAGTAGTACTACAGTTTCAATTTCATGCGAATTACTCCAAGCGCCATCTATATCCTATGACAGTCCGCATACTTATAGTGTAGGTGTTCCCATTAGTCCACTTAGTCCTGTCAATGTGGGTGGTGCAGTGCCTGCAACCGTTTACAAAAATGTGAGTACTTTAAGTGGAGATATTATCTCCCCCGTAGGTGTGGTGATGGATAAGGCAGGTAATTTATATATTGTTTCGCAAAATAAAATTAAAAAGATTAGCCCTTCAGGGGTAATCAGTGATTTTGTTGGAAGCGGAAGTATAGGGGCTACTGATGGAGCTGGTACTGCTGCTAATTTTTATAATCCTCTCGGTCTGGCGATCGATGCTCATGATAATCTATATGTAGCGGATGAATTAAATAATAAAATAAGAAAAGTTAGTCCTTTGGGTGTCGTAACTACCTTAGCAGGAAGTGGCACTATGGCTTCAATTGATGGTCAAGGAATATTAGCTAGTTTTTACATGCCAAATAGTTTGGCGATAGACGCATTAAATAATATTTATGTATCGGATATGGGTAGTCGTATAATAAGAAAAATTAGTCCTTCGGGAGCAGTTACTAGCTTTGCAGGAAGCGGAAGGGATTTAACAGTTAATGGTACTGGTTTAGCAGCTAGTTTTCATCATGTTTATGGTTTGGCATTAGATAAATCAGCTAACTTATTTGTGTGTGAAGAATATGCCACTATTAGAAAAATTAGTCCTGCTGGAGTTGTTACTACTTTTGCAGGAAACGGATCTTCTGGTTCTGCTGATGGCATTGGGTCTGAAGCTCGATTTAATTCACCAATAGGTTTAACGATCGATAAGTATGATAATTTATATGTAACCGATACCTATAATTACAAAATCAGAAAGATTACGCCAGAAGCGGTGGTTAGCACTTTTGCGGGCAATGGGCTTGAAGGTTTAGTGGACGGTGTGGGTGCTAATGCTAAATTTAATTCGGCTTATGCTTTGTTGGTTGATCCAGCTGGTGCTATAATAGTAGCCGATACTGGCAACAATAAACTAAGAAAAATAAGTACTACTGGCTATGAAATAATCCCTAGTACTTTGCCAGCTGGATTAAGTTTTGATTCCACCACAGGAATTATTAGTGGTACGCCAACGGTAGGTTCAGCATCAAAAACGTATACCGTTACAGCCTATAATGCTATTGGGAGCAGTGCAGCTACTATCGTGTTTTCAGCCTCTTCTCTAGGTATTTCTTCTTTTTCTGAAATTGGCCTAATATCCTATCCTAAGCCAACACATTCTGTTTTAAATCTTTCTACGAAAGAAGGTTTACGTCTTAATAAAATAAGTGTTATTGATTTATCAGGTAGAATGGTTTTGGAACAAACTCAAAATTTATCGGCTATTAATGTTGCCAGATTAGCAAATGGTGTTTATATCCTTTCAGCCTTTTCAGAAGGTAAAGAATATCAAGAAAAATTCATTAAAGACTAAAGACTACTCTTGTACGTCTTTTTAAATACTAATCTATTCAAACAAAAAAGAGGCAATTCACGAGTAGTTAATTAGCCTCTTTTTTTATATGGTATTAGTCTTAAGCAGTGATTTTAAATAATTATTTTTTAGGACTTGGAATGTTCTAACAATCGATTTTTAA
>CANEZU010000054.1 GCA_947444255.1 Flavobacteriaceae bacterium
GAAGAAGTCGAAATTAAAGCGGGCGATATTTTCAATGCTGATTTTGCGGAAGCCATAACACAAATTCCAGCGCCATCCCCAAATTTCAAGGGAAAAATTGTTGATATCATCGAAAAAGGATATAAATTAGGAGACAAGATTATCCGTTTTCCTAAGGTAGTTATTGGACAATAACGAAAGTTGCTATCGCTTTTTAGTAAGTCGGTTTAGGACTTAAAGGCATTGTTGTTATCATACAATACATAAAAACATGAAAAAAGATTTTTACGAAATATTAGGGATATCTAAGAATGCTACTGCAGCGGAAATAAAAAAAGCTTACCGAAAAAAAGCTATTGAATATCACCCTGACAAAAACCCAGGAAATGCTGTAGCTGAAGAGAATTTCAAGAAAGCGGCAGAAGCTTATGAGATATTAAGTGATGCCAGCAAAAAAGCAAAATACGACCAATACGGACATCAAGCATTTGATGGTAATGGCGGCGGTGGCGGCGGTTTTGGCGGTGGACATGGTGGAATGAACATGGATGATATTTTCAGTCAGTTTGGAGATATTTTCGGTGGTGGTTTTGGTGGTGGTTCCGGATTTGGTTCTGGAGGTGGCGGACAAAGACGCACTAAGGGAAGTAATCTTAGAATCAAAGTGAAACTCAGCCTGGAAGAAATTGCCAACGGTGTAGAGAAAAAGGTAAAAGTAAAACGCAAAATTCAGGCTCCTGGAGTTTCCTACCGTACCTGTGCCACTTGTAATGGTCAAGGGCAAGTTATGCGAGTAACCAATACTATTTTAGGTAGAATGCAATCGGCTTCTACATGTCCAACTTGTGGTGGTGCGGGTCAGATTATCGATAAAAAACCAGCCAATGCCGATGCACAAGGGATGATTCTTGAAGACGAAACGGTATCTATCAAAATCCCTGCGGGAGTTGTAGATGGGATGCAATTGAAAGTTTCTAACAAAGGAAATGATGCTCCAGGTAACAGTGTTCCCGGAGATTTAATTGTAGTCATTGAAGAAATCGAACACGAGTTCTTGAAACGGGAGGGAGAGAATTTGCATTACGATTTATATGTAAGTATCTCAGAGGCCGTTCTAGGAGTTTCAAAAGACATTGAAGCGGTAAGCGGAAAAGTCAGAATTAAATTGGAAGAAGGAATTCAATCCGGAAAAATTCTGCGTTTAAAAGGAAAGGGAATTCCTAATATCAATGGATATGGAAACGGAGACTTGTTAGTGCATGTCAATGTGTGGACACCAAAGACCTTAAATAAAGAGCAACGAACCTTTTTTGAAGCCAATCTGACGGATGATAATTTTATTCCAAATCCAGAAAAAAGCGATAAATCATTCTTTGAAAAAGTAAAAGATATGTTCTCCTAAAAATTTGATTTAATATTGAATCCAATTCAAATTCACGATTAATAAATATTCCCATCCCTGTGCAAATAAGGATGGGTTTTTTGCTACTAATTATGTACTTTTATCAAAATTAAAATTCAGCATGAGCAATATACTTGAAGTAAAAAATGTCCTCAAGCAATACGGCGATTACGTAGCTCTTAACAAAGTTTCACTCACACTAGCCCGCGGCAGTATATACGGACTTCTTGGTCCGAATGGTGCTGGGAAAACCTCCCTTATCCGAATCATCAATCAAATTACAATGCCTGATAGCGGGTCGGTTATTTTTGATGGAGTAAAGCTAAATCCCAATCACATCCAACATATCGGTTATTTACCGGAAGAACGCGGCTTGTATAAATCGATGAAAGTAGGAGAGCAATGTTTGTATCTCGCTCAACTGAAAGGACTTTCCAGGGCAGAGGCTAAAAAGCAATTGGATTATTGGTTCGATAAACTAGAGATTCAGGGCTGGTGGAATAAAAAAATCGAAGAGTTGTCCAAGGGAATGGCTCAGAAAATTCAGTTTGTAGTTTGTGTTTTACACAAGCCTAAATTATTAATTTTTGACGAACCTTTTTCTGGCTTTGATCCTGTTAATGCGAGTTTGATTAAAGATGAAATTTTAGAATTGCGCAAGCAGGGAAGTACAATTATTTTTTCTACCCATCGTATGGAAAGTGTCGAAGAATTGTGTGATGATATTGCTTTAATTCATAAATCGAATAAATTGATAGAAGGAAAGCTGGATGATGTGAAACGCCAATTTAGAACGAATAGTTTTGAAGTCGGCATTTTATCCGATGATACGGAAACTTTGTTAAAGACTTTAGGTCAGAACTACAAAGTGGTGCCAACGAATTTTAAATCCCTAAATAAGGAACTGAAACTTGAAATTCAAATTGGAAATTCAAGTCCGAATGAGTTGTTGCATGTGCTGACGCAAGTTGGTCAAGTCACTCATTTTATGGAAAAGATTCCAAGTGTGAACGATATTTTTATCAAAACGGTATCCGAGTAAATTATAATTTTTCTCCCGGACACCAATTCCGGGCCTAATACTTAAATTAGAAAATGAGCATATTACGTCTAATTATAAAAAGAGAATTTGTCGCTAAGGTTCGCAATAAGTCTTTTATCGTCATGACCTTTTTAAGTCCCTTACTTTTTGTAGGAATCGCCGCTTTTGTAGGTTATTTGAGCAGTATGAAAGCGGATGTCAAAAAAATTGCTATACACGATGAAACGGGTTTGTTTGTCACTGAATTTAAGAATACAGAGGAATACAACTATTTAGACTTGTCGACAGTTTCCCTGCAAGTTTTGAAAGACAGTATCAAGAAAGAGCGGTTTGATGGTTTGCTTTTTGTTCCTAAAGTTACTGATAACAAAGCCTTGGAAAATAAAATACAATATATTTCGAATGATAGTCCCAGTTATACTTTTTTGGAAAAGACAGAGCGAATTATCGCACAGAAAATCACACTTCTTAATTTAGAACGTGCCAAATTGGATACCTTGGCGATTCACAATGCCGAAGCGAAGGTCAGTATCGGTTTATCGAAAGCCTCCGGAGAGCAGAGTTTGAAGGGGCTTAACGAAATTAAAATTGCTATTGGAGGTGCTTTTGGCTATCTGATTATGATGTTTATTATTATCTATGGCAATATGGTGATGCGAAGTGTTATTGAGGAAAAAACCAATCGTATTGTAGAAATTATTATTTCTTCGGTAAAACCATTTCAACTGATGATGGGAAAAATCATAGGCACCTCGTTAGCAGGAATCTTACAGTTCTTCATTTGGGCGCTTATTGGATTGACACTTATGTTTGGGGCCTCCCTGTTTTTTGGAGTAAACCTTGGTCCTGGTACGAATATTCCACCGGAAATGCTAAATGGTGCCCAGGAGCAATTTACTTCAACCGCTCAGATGTACATCAAGGAATTATGGAATTTGCCTATTGCTACAATTCTGTCCAGTTTTGTTATTTATTTCATTGGAGGCTACTTCTTATACAGTTCTTTTTATGCTGCTATTGGAGCCGCTGTTGATAATGAAACCGATTCACAACAATTTCTACTACCTATTATTATGCCGCTGGTTTTAGGCGTTTATATTGGGTTTTTTACGGTTATGAACGATCCGCACGGGACCATTGCGACTGTGTTTTCTATGATACCGCTCACTTCACCTATCGTTATGTTGATGCGTATACCCTTTGGCGTGCCCTGGTGGCAAATTTTACTTTCGGTAAGTATCCTTTTTGCGAGTTTCTTTTTTGTTGTTTGGTTTGCCTCCAAAATATATCGGGTAGGGATTTTGATGTATGGTAAAAAACCAACTTGGAAGGAATTGTACAAATGGTTGAACTATTAGGATGCTATGGCTTGGTTTTTGTTTAAGAGTCACTTTGATATTTTCAGATTACCATAAAAAAACCTCCACAAAATGAGCAAAATACTTATTATAGAAGACGAAGCATCGATTCGAAGAGTTCTTACAAAGATACTTTCTGAAGAAAGCGATTCCTATATCGTGGAAGATGCTGAAGACGGTGTTCAGGGTCTTGAAAAAATCAAGAACAGCGATTACGATCTTATATTATGTGATATTAAAATGCCAAAAATGGATGGTGTCGAATTACTCGAAGCCGTTAAAAAGATAAAACCGGAAATTCCGATTGTGATGATTTCTGGTCATGGTGATATGGAAACCGCTATCAACACGATGCGTTTGGGTGCTTTTGATTATATATCCAAGCCACCCGATTTGAATCGACTGTTGAATACCGTTCGGAATGCCTTAGACCGAAAACAATTGGTAGTTGAAAATAAAATTCTAAAGAAAAAAGTCAGCAAGAACTACACGATGATTGGTGAAAGCGAACCCATTAATCACATTAAAATGATGATTGATAAGGTCGCACACACAGAAGCGCGTGTTTTGATTACCGGACCTAATGGAACGGGAAAAGAATTGGTAGCCCACCAATTGCATGAAAAAAGTGCCAGAGCTGATTTTCCTCTTATTGAGGTAAATTGCGCTGCAATCCCTTCAGAATTAATAGAAAGCGAATTATTCGGACACGTAAAAGGAGCCTTTACATCGGCAGTCCGAGACCGAGCCGGGAAATTTGAAGCCGCAGACAAGGGTACTATTTTTCTGGATGAAATAGGTGATATGAGTTTATCGGCACAAGCCAAAGTATTAAGAGCACTCCAAGAAAGTATGATTACGAGGGTAGGAGCCGACAAGGACATCAAAGTAGATGTTCGTGTTGTGGCTGCGACCAATAAAGATTTGAAGGTCGAAATTGCCGAAGGTCGTTTCAGAGAAGATTTGTACCACCGATTGGCTGTTATCCTTATCAAAGTTCCGGCGCTTAATGAAAGACGGGATGATATACCCTTATTAATCGAGCATTTCACCGAAAAGATTGCGTCAGAACAGGGAAGTGTGCCAAAGAAATTTTCAAAGAAGGCAATCCAATTGTTGCAGGAATATGATTGGACGGGAAACATTCGGGAATTGAGAAATGTAGTGGAACGTCTTATTATCTTGGGAGGAACTGAAATTTCTGAGAACGATGTGAAGCTGTTTGCATCAAAATAACACTTTTTGCAAAGATTCAACGGGAATCTCTTCGTAACTTTGCAAAACTTTGCAGAACACTATAAAAATGAAATTAAAAAAAATAAACCCAAACTTAGAAGAAGCACTCATTGAAAACGGACTCACCGAAGCCAATGATTTGCAACAAGAGACGTTCTCCACTTTAAAAAGTGGTGCCGATTGTATTGTTATCTCTCCGCAAGGGAGCGGAAAATCGACCACTATTGTGATAAATGTAATCCAGCAATTGGTTGGTGAAGGCGAAGAGTCACCCCGTGCTTTAATCATTGTAGAAGACAAGGCGAAAGTTTTGGCTATGGAGGAACTTTTTGAGCAATTTGGAAAAAACACGGATTTGCGAGTTTACGGTGTTCATGACAAGGGCGACATGGAATATGACAAGAACTATATCTCTACAGGAATTGATGTATTGATAGGAACGCCCAATAAATTAAGTGAAATGTTTACTACGGCGGGTTATAATGTAAACCGTTTAAAAATGTTTATTTTGGATGATGCTGATCCTATTTTGAAACTGCGTCATGAGACTAAAATCATGCGTATTTCTAATAGTATCAATAAAACACAGCGCATCATTTTCTCCAATCACATGACCGAACGCATAGAAGTTTTGGCGGAGAAAATGTTGTTAGAGCCTTTTTTGTTTGAAATGGAAGAGGAAGAAACGGAAGAATAAAAAAACAGTATTATGGGATTAATGAAAATATTTTCGGGAAGTGAAATTTTAGCGCAAGCTTTACAAGAACGAATAGAAGCAATAGGAGTAGATACGATTGTAAAAAACAACATCCAATCGGCACGATTGGGAGGTTTTGGAAGTACTGATTTGGCAGTAGAAGTTTTTATTCAGGAAACCGATTTCTCAAAAGCCAATCCGGTTATTGAGCAATTCAGAATGGATATTTAAAACTATAGTATGAAATATAAAATGTTAGTTTTAGATATGGATGATACTTTGTTGACTGATGATCACTTAATATCAGCGGAGAACAAAGAAATGATTTCGAAAGCTCAGGAAAAAGGGGTGTTGGTGGTATTGGCAAGTGGAAGGCCGACTTCGGCGATGCTATCCTATGCCAAGGAGCTGAAAATGGATCTTAATAATTCCTTTATGATCTCCTATAACGGAGCGGTAATAACCGATTTAAAAGAAGATACTATCCTGTTTGAACAAACCTTAAGTCAGGAGCAAATTCATGAGTTGTACGATTTTAGTCAGCGTAATAAAACTCATATTATTACCTATGTTGACGGTAAAGTAGTTAGTGAAACCGATTCGGAATATATCGATATTGAAATTCAAATTACCGGCTTGGAGCACCATAAAGTATTGGATTTTAAAAGTGCTGTGCAGTCGTCTGCCATCAAATGTATTTTGTTAGAAGATCCCGAATATCTTGTGGGGGTGGAGCAAGTACTTAAGGCCGAAATGCCTCATTTGAGTATCAGTATGTCGAAACCTTTTTTCCTGGAAGTCGCCCAAAATGGCATTGACAAAGGAGCGAGTATCCAATTTTTGGCGGATAAATTAAATATTCTGCAAAGTGAAATTATAGCTGTTGGAAATGCCGGAAATGATGTGACGATGATTGAATATGCCGGATTAGGAGTTTGGGTTGATAATGTTACTCCTGAATTGAGAGATAAAGCCAATGTAGTTGTGTCTTCTAATAATGATCATGGCGTTGCGGAAGTGATCCGTCGCTACATTTTGAATTAAAAGGAAAATAAATTAAATTTGTGAGATTAAACCTTCGGAAGGCATTATGAAATATTATGTTTTTTTATTTTATTTCTCGTTTGTCAGTTCTTTGCTTTCGGCGCAAACAGTACGTTCCGATAGTATAAAATCGATAACAAAGGATGTTTCAGAAATTATTAAGCCGAATACCCTTTCGACCCATCCACTTGGTGTATTTATCTCCAGGATTAATCATAATTTCGCTGTTCGATCTTCTGCGAAACCCTCTTTTATATTTGAAATTTCTAGTGGTAATATTTTTTTACCCTATGTAAAATCCTATGAATTAACAAATCCAGCTGATCAACTCATTGCGCAAGCCTTGCCTTGGCATGTTCGAGAATTCAATTTTGATTTAAATACAGTGCCCTCAAAAACTAGGGAATTTAGTGCTGATGGCGTTATGCGGGTTTACAACTTCACCTATTCATTGCCGATAAATGATCAGCAGGAACTTAGCATTGGTATTCGATCTTTTTCCCTTGATGGTGGGAAATACCCATTTTCAATTCTAACTTCTGATAACTCTATTGAATGGTTTCACAGTCATATTGCTGGGGGAGAAGATCCTTTTTCTAGACGTCACTATGGTTTTGACAAAGCAGGGATTACATACAAAGATGAAAACAATAATTATTTAAAAGTGAAAGCCGGGAATTTTATGATTGCCGGAATCGAGTTAAATTATTTTTATTATCCAAAACTAGGAATCAATCAGAAATACAATTTATATCTGAATTATGGGGTTCACTTGGGAATCAATACTTCTCGATATAATCCAGGAGCCGATCTGGGAGTTTCCTCCTCTGTAATTAAGAAAGTGGTTTTAAAAAATAATAAGACGATTAGCTTTGGACTAGCTGCAGGTGCTCTTCGACAAAGTATTGTTCGATTTGGGGATTATGTTAGGATTAGTAATCAGAATTTTTTATACAGTCTGGAAGGACTTTTAAATTATAAAAAAAAGCTCCGAAATAACAATTATTTATCCTATGGGATTAATTATACCATTCAGAGTTCCTTTGTTAAAAGCGAGGGTTTTGATACCGTCATACTAACGGGAGAACGAATAAAAACCCATTGGCAACAAACGCTCTATCATCTTTATGAAAGCCTTCATGGTACTTCAGCTATCATGACCTATTCGGCCAAGAAAACTACTTATTTTGTCTACTTAAGGGAAGATTTTAAATTGGATAACGCACCCGATTTACAGGCTGGTATTGGGTTTAAAAGGATTTTAAGCCGGTAGGATTGTCGTTTAATTTAAAGATTAGTTTTCCTTTAATCATTTTTGTAAATCTTAGAGTTATCATAAATTTTAAGGAATTTAAGAGAACCCCCTTTCTATTCCTTTACCTTGCCTCCCTTGTTAAAAATTATATTTCAGTATTAGTATGATGTAATTTATTTAACACCGAATTATTAATTTAAATTAATTAGATGGAAGCCATTATTGGGATGTTGAATGAAATTGTTTGGAGTACGGCTTTAATCGTTTTATGTTTGGGAACAGGACTCTATTTTACTTTTCGCACTCGGTTTTTGCAGTTGCGCTATATCAAAGAAATGTTTCGATTGCTTTTTGATGGTAAAAGTTCTTCCTCTGGTGTATCTTCCTTTCAGGCTTTATCGATGTCGTTGGCGGGTAGAATAGGTACCGGTAATATAGCAGGTGTGGCCACGGCGATTGCTTTTGGTGGGCCCGGGGCATTATTCTGGATGTGGATTGTTGCTTTTTTAGGCGCTAGCACTGCTTTTATTGAGGCTACATTAGCCCAAATTTATAAAGAAAAACATTTAGGGCAGTACCGTGGAGGTCCTGCTTTTTATATTGAAAAAGGCTTGGGCGTTAAATGGTTTAGTGTCTTGTTTGCTATTGTTACCATTATATCAGCTGGTATTTTATTGCCCGGAGTTCAGGCGAATTCTGTTGCCGATGGAATTCAAAATGCCTTTAATTTTGATACCTGGATTTCAGGATCACTTTTGGCAGCCGTTTTTGGTGCAATTGTTTTTGGCGGTGTTAAGAGAATTGCCAAGTTCACCGAATTCGTAGTTCCTATTATGGCCATAGGTTACATCCTTATTGTAATCATCATTATTGCTATAAATATAGAACAACTCCCGGGAGTTATCGCTTTAGTTTTTAAAAGTGCCTTTAATATGGAAGCCGGTTTTGGTGCTGTTTTTGGTATGGCCATTCAGTGGGGGGTAAAACGTGGAATTTATTCTAATGAAGCAGGGCAGGGTACCGCGCCCCATATTGCTGCTGCTGCCAATGTTTCACATCCCGCCAAGCAAGGCTTAGTTCAGTCTTTTTCGGTTTATATCGATACGCTGATGGTCTGTTCTGCTACGGGATTTATGTTGTTGATTACCGGAAAATATAATGTTATGAATCCTGTTTTAGCTCCTGACGGATCTTCTGCTTTTTTATATAATGGAGCAGGGGATGTTGCTGCCGGTCCGGGTTATACCCAAGCGGCTATGGATAGCGTTTTTCCTGGGTTTGGATCCTTCTTTGTGGCTATTTCCTTGTTCTTCTTTGCTTTTACTACGATATTGGCCTATTATTATATTGCTGAAACTAATATTTCCTACCTCAGTCGGAAAATGAGTTCTCCTATTTTTACTCATTTATTAAAAATAGTGATGATGCTTGTTATTGTTTATGGGGCGATTAATAATGCAAAATTGGCCTGGGATATTGGAGATTTGGGAGTTGGATTGATGGCCTGGTTTAATATTATCGCCATTTTATTGCTTCAGAAACCGGCTTTGGCTGCTTTGAAAGATTATGAGAAACAGCGAAAAGCAGGACTTGATCCGAAATTTAATCCTCTTGATATTGGAGTCCATAATGCGCCTATTTGGGAGGACATTAAAAAAGTTAGCCACTGATGCACTGATTAATTTATAAATAAAAAATTAACCGCAGATTGCTTCTTTTTTTGCTGTAAAGCACTCCAAATTTTATACTAAACGCTTTGGTTATTTAGCTTATATTTGCATTTTTAAATTTTTATGGGTTTGAACTATTCGTTTTTACCCAACAACTACTAAGCTTTTCTTATGATTACAGTTAATGATGTTTCCGTACAATTTGGAGGTACCACCCTTTTTAGCGATGTTTCTTTTGCGATAAATGAAAATGATAAGATTGCCCTTATGGGTAAAAATGGAGCAGGGAAATCAACCTTACTGAAGATCATTGCGGGCCAGAGTAAACCGTCAACCGGAAACATATCAGCACCCAAGGAGGCTGTTGTTGCATATTTACCACAGCATTTATTGACTTCGGATGGTGCTACAGTCATGGAAGAAACTTCGAAAGCTTTTGGTGAAATCTTTAAAATGAAAGCAGAGATCGATGCGATCAATGAGCAATTGACGATTCGCACCGATTATGAAAGTGATGCCTATATGAAACTGATTGAGCGGGTTTCTGATTTGAGCGAGAAATTTTATGCCATAGAAGAGGTCAATTATGAAGCTGAAATAGAAAAAATATTAATTGGTTTGGGTTTCGTACGCGAAGATTTCAGTAGACAAACATCGGAGTTTTCCGGAGGATGGAGAATGCGAATCGAACTGGCCAAAATCCTATTGCAAAAACCAGATTTAATTCTGCTCGATGAGCCTACGAATCATATGGATATTGAAAGTATCCAATGGTTGGAGGATTTTTTAATCAATTCGGCCAAGGCAGTAGTGGTTATCTCTCATGACCGGGCATTTGTAGATGCTATTACCAATCGTACTATTGAAGTAACAATGGGAAGAATCTACGATTATAAAGCCAAATATTCCCATTATTTAGAATTGCGAAAAGACCGCAGGATGCATCAGCAAAAAGCTTATGATGAGCAGCAGCGTATGATTGCGGACAACCGGACTTTTATCGATCGTTTTAAAGGTACTTTTTCTAAGACGGATGCAGTGCAGTCTCGTGTTAAGATGTTAGAAAAGTTGGTTATTGTTCAGGTTGATGAGGTGGATACTTCGGCTTTGAAATTAAAATTCCCGGCTGCGATTCGCTCCGGACAATATCCCGTAATTGTTAAGGACCTATCAAAGTCCTATGGCGATCACGTTATTTTTAAAGATGCTAATATTGTCATTGAGCGCGGGGAGAAAGTAGCTTTTGTAGGTAAAAATGGGGAAGGCAAATCGACCATGATCAAAGCCATCATGAAAGAGATTGAGATTAATGGCGGAAGTTTAGAAATAGGTCACAATTCACAAATAGGTTATTTTGCCCAAAATCAAGCTTCCTTATTGAATGAAAATGCGACTATATTTGAAGCCATCGACGATATCGCTGTGGGAGATGTGCGAACCAAAATCAAGGATATTTTAGGCGCTTTTATGTTTCATGGAGATGATGTTACTAAAAAAGTAAAAGTACTCTCTGGAGGCGAGAAAACTCGCTTGGCCATGATCAAATTATTGTTAGAGCCAGTCAATTTATTGATATTGGATGAGCCAAGCAATCATTTGGATATGAAGACCAAAGATATCATCAAAGATGCTTTAAGAGATTTTGACGGAACCTTAATTCTGGTTTCTCATGACCGTGATTTTCTGGATGGACTAGCGACTAAAGTTTTTGAATTTGGAAACAAACGCGTAAAAGAACATTTTGAAGATATTTCCGGATTTTTGGCTCATAAGAAAATGGAAAACATGAGAGAGATCGAAAAATAAATGGTTGTTTCAATTTCTGTACTATTTCGCTTATCTATTTATTTTAGGGAGTATTTATTAGAAGTAAATACTTTATTATACGTTTAAATTACTGAAAATCAGTTTATTGATATTAAATTTTTGTACCTTGTTGTTCATTTAATAACAAAGTATAAACTTTTAGATTATGAAAAAATTGATTTTATATAGTATGATCTTAACGACGGGATTGTTAAGTTCGGGTCTTTTTTCTCAAAACGAAAAAGAGGTAGTAGCTTTAGGTTTGCCCGGCGATAATCTTAATTTATATGCTGTTTTAGCTCTTTTTCAAAAATCACCCACCTTAGAAGAATTTGAAAAGTCTTTGAATGATAAGGAGCTAAATATTAATAATCTGGATTTAAACAATGACAATAAAACCGATTATATTGGCATATTGAGTTCTAAAGAAGGCAGTTCTTATTCTATTGTGCTTCGGGTTGCTATTAACAGTTCTGAATATCAGGATGTTGCTGTCATTGAAGTAAATAAAAGCAGTGAGGGTAAAGTTGTGGTTCAGATTATTGGGGATGTGGAATTGTATGGTAAAAATTATATTATAGAGCCCAGTTCCAAAGTAATTACACAAACTCCTAATCCCGGATACACTGGGAATGACAAAATAATAATTAATAATTATAGCAGTACCACCTTAAATGGTGATGGACTCTATTATGTTAATGAATGGCCCATTATTGCTTATCTATTTTCCCCAGGTTTTTCTGTTTATATTTCCCCTTGGCATTGGGGTTTTTATCCCTCTTATTGGTATCCGTGGACTCCAGTTTATTACACTAATTATTGGGGTTTTCACCATCATTATTATGACAATCATTTTTACAGAAGATCCCATAATATAAGGTATCCACAGCATTATTTCGATTATTCGAGAAGAAGAAATAGTTCACCCACAGTAGCGCAATACCGCAGAAGTGGAAATTATAATGCTACCTACAGTGGTAATGTATTCCGACGTCCAGATGTGATCAGTAAACGTCCATTAAAACCAGAACCGAGACCAAGAGCTGGTTTGACACCTATGAGACCAGGAAGTCAAATGCCAAGAACTCTTTCGCCAATTTCCAGACCTCTGGCGCCACCGGCACGACCGATTGTTTCCCCTTCGCGGTCTGTAGCTCCGTCTCCAAGACCCTCGAATCCGATAGGAAGACCAACTGTGTCTCCCTCCAGACCAGTCGCTCCACCATCACGACCTGCCAGTCCAATACTACGGCCACCTGTAGCACCTGCAAGGCCAGTGGCTCCGGTTAATAGACAAAACTCTCCTCCAAACCGACGAAATTAGTCCTATAAAAGACCAGTTAAACTGGTCTTTTATATTAGTGCTATTCTTTGTTTAGAGTCAATTTATAGATATTCGATTCTAATGTTGCGGTGTCTTTGTCTTCACAGAGCA
>CANEZU010000055.1 GCA_947444255.1 Flavobacteriaceae bacterium
ATACTGAAAGGCAAATCTCGAATCCATAAGAATAAGATTCCTCCAACTGCCGACAATGGAATCGCCGAATAAACCATCAAAGCCTCTTTTACAGATCCAAAAGCAAAATATAAGAGAATGAAAATCAAGAATAAGGCAATAGGAACCGCGATTAATAATCGCGCTTTGGCACTTTGTAAATTTTCAAACTGACCGCCATATTTCACATAATAGCCCGCAGGAAGTTGAACTTTAGTGGATACAATTTTCTGTATATCGGTAACGACACTCTGCAAATCTCGGTTTCGAACATTTATACCAACAACAATTCTTCGGTTGGTATTGTCTCTTGATATTTTTGCAGGTCCTTCGGTATATTCAATTTTTGCTAATTCATGCAACGGTATTTGTTCGCCACTTGTAACTGGGACATATAAATTTTGTAAATCTTCAATGTTTTTTCGGTTCACTTGATCCAAACGCACTACTACATCAAACCTTTTTTCACCTTCAAAAACATTTCCAACTGTTTTCCCAGCAAAAGCAAGGGCGATAATTTCATTCAAATCAGAAATATTTAAACCGTATCTCGCAATTTTAGAGCGATCATAAATCACCGTCATTTGTGGTAATCCACTAGTTTTTTCAATGATTACATCGGATGCCCCTTCTACATTTTCGATTGCTTTTTTGATTTCACGAGCCTTTTGAGCCAAGATTGTCAAATCCTCCCCAAAAACTTTTACGGCTACATCAGATCGCGTACCGGATATTAATTCGTTAAAACGCATTTCAATGGGTTGCGTAAATTCAATATCCATATTCGGAATTTCCCTTACAATGGCTGTTTTTATTTTGTCAGCCAATTCGTCTTTTGTACCGGCAGAAACCCATTCTGATTTCGGTTTTAATTTTACAATAATATCACTTTCTTCCATACTCATCGGGTCTGTCGGAACTTCAGCAGCTCCAATCCGGCTGACCACCTGATCTACTTCTGGAAAATTCCCGAGTATTATTTTTTCGATTTTAGTGGTTGTAGCTATCGTTTTTGTTAAGGAAGTACCTGTTTTTAATACCGGTTGAATTACAAAATCTCCTTCGTCTAAGGTTGGAATAAACTCCCCTCCCATAGTCGAAAACAATCCAAATGAAAATACTAAAAGCCCAATTGCACCATAGAGAATTTTTCGAGTGTTATTTAAAGACCAACGAATAACAGGGAGGTACCAAGAATTTAATTTTCGAATTAAGCGACTTGAAAAAGTATTTGGGTTTTCTGCTGTGGGTTTTAAAAATAAGGAGGAAACAACTGGAACATAGGTAAAACAGAAAATCATAGCACCAACAAGGGCAAAACTAAAAGTCATCGCCATCGGTTTAAACATTTTGCCTTCAATACCGGATAAAGAAAGAATAGGAATAAAAACAATAAGAATGATCAATTGACCAAAAACAGCCGAATTCATCATTTTAGAAGCGCTTTTATAGGTGATTTGGTCAATCTCTAATTGGCGGTCTTCTTTACTGAGCCCTGACAAATGCGATGACTTATAGGCGATTTGAAAAGCAATAAATTCTACGATAATGACTGCTCCATCTATGATGATCCCAAAATCGATAGCTCCCAAGCTCATAAGATTGGCATCAATTCCAAAAATATTCATGAAAGAAATAGCAAATAATAAACAAAGGGGGATCACCGAAGCTACAACGAGTCCCGAACGCCAGTTTCCAAGCAACAAAACAACAACGAAAATAACAATTAGACAGCCTAATATTAAGTTTTCAGCAACCGTGAAGGTGGTTTTACCAACCAATTCACTGCGTTCCAAAAAGCCATTGATATAAACTCCTTTGGGTAATGATTTTTGAATTTCAGCTACACGATCTTGAACATCACTAATAACTTGTTTCGAATTAGCCCCTTTAAGCATCATAACCTGGCCCAAAACTTTCTCTCCTTCTCCATTTCCGGTGATGGCTCCAAAACGATTGGCATGGCCAAAGCGAACTTCAGCCACATTCTTCATGAAAATCGGGAGTCCATTACTGTTTTTAACAACGATATTGTTGATGTCCTCCAGTGATTTTACTTTTCCTTCTCCACGAATAAAATAACTTTGATTTACTTTCTCTATATAAGCGCCACCAGCTATACTGTTGTTTTTTTCCAAAGCAGTATAAATCTCCGAAGTGGTTATATTCATCGCTTTGAGCTTGCTGGTATTGATTGCAATTTCGTATTGCTTCAAATAACCACCCCAAGTATTGATTTCGACCACACCCTTAATACCGGATAATTGGCGTTTCACCACCCAATCTTGAATAGTCCTTAAATCGGTTACCGTATACAGTTTCCTAAATTCAGGTTTTACTTCTAAGGTATACTGATATATCTCCCCTAAACCAGTTGTAATAGGGCCCATCTCCGGACTTCCAAAACCTTCAGGTATTTTTTGACTGGCCGCTTTAATTTTCTCCGCTATAAGTTGGCGGGGTAAATAAGTACCTAAATTTTCTTCAAAAACGATGGTGACTACCGATAATCCAAATTTTGATATCGAACGAATTTCCTTTACTCCAGGTAAATTAGCCATTTCAATTTCTACCGGATAGGTAATGAATTGTTCAATATCCTGGGTAGAAAGATTTCGCGAAGTGGTAATAACCTGAACCTGATTATTGGTAACATCTGGAACCGCGCCTATTGAGATTTGGAATAAAGAAAAGATTCCGAAGCTAAAAACTCCCAGGGTAAACAATAAAACAATGAGTTTGTTTTTTAAACTAAAAGCGATGATTTTCTCGAGCATTTTGACCTTGTTTATTTTTTACAAATCTAAGGTGTAAATGTACGCTTTTACTTAAGTATTACTTAAGGTCTGCTTCGTATAAACTTAAAATAACTGTGGTACCAATATTTTCCTGACTTCTAATATCAATATCGATATTGAGCAAGGAACATAGTCTTCTTACTATCGATAATCCTAAGCCTGTTCCTTTTATTTCAGGATGCTCCGTTGACTTAGATCGGTAAAACTGATCGTATATTCGGTCTAAATCTTCTGTTGGTATACCAATTCCGGAATCCGCAATTAAACATTCTAAGTGACCTTCAATTTCTTTGATATAAATGGTCAATTTTGAATTTGTATTGGAATATTTTACCGCATTTGAAATTAAATTATTGATGATTATGGCAAATAGATAACCATCGGTTTGAACATAATAATCTTTTGAAAAAACTGCTGAAATTTGAATCTTTTTAGCCTGTATAGCCGATGAATAGCGTGAAATCGTATCCAATAAAACGGAATTTAAATATATTTTTTCGCTTTTCAGGGATTGCTTTTGATTTTCAAAACGAGCCAATAGCAGCAATTGATCTACTAAATGGTTCAGGCGATTGACTTCGGTAACACAAAAATTGATTTTATCTTCATATTCTTTATGTTCTCTGGGTTTCCGAATCAAGACTTCTAGCGTTCCTTTAATAACGGTTAATGGCGTTCGCAATTCGTGTGAAGCATCTGAGGTAAACTGCTTTTCCCTGACAATGGCGGTTTCAATCCGATCGAGTAAATTATTAATGGTATCAGAAAGCGTATACAATTCATCCTTATTAAATGGGAGCGGAATTCTGGCTTTCATATTATCTTTAGTGATAATATTGCTGGTTTCAATAATGGTACTTATCGGCCTAATGCTGCTTCCCGCAATAAATCGCGCGATTAAAAAAAGAACAATCAGGATTAAAGGATAGGAAATAAGCAAAACATCCGACAAATTATTAAGTACCATCCTTGCGTCTTCTAGCGACATGGCTATTATAATGTGTCCAATAATAACAGTGTTAGAAAATATGGGTACTTGAATTTGACGAATGGTTTTTTTTACCAATTGGGTATCAAACAATTCATAACTTTCAATTTCTGGATGAAATTTTAATTGGAGGGCTTTTAAATTCGGCGATTTTTCAATAATCCTATTTTTTATATCTACAAATTGAATAAAAACCGGATTTACATCCAAGGTATTGTGTTCCCGCTCCTTCCATTCTTCCTTATCTATTAAATCAAAACTTTGATTTTGAATTTGAATTTCGGTTAGATGTTTGTTGATTTCGGATTCAATATCGCTATTTACCCTACTGTTAACACTGAATTTAACGATAGAATAAATCACAAAAAAAAGAACGAATATTAATAATCCGGTGGTAAATATATAATAAGAGGCAATTCTGTTTTTAAAAGAAAGTTTTAGCATATTTTAGTTATTCATTGGCAATATAACCAATACCACGAACGGTCTTAATATGGTCTTCCTCAATTTTTAAATTTAATTTCTTACGTATAGAATTGATAAAAACATCAATAACGCCCGTATCATATTCAAAATGGATGTCCCAAACATCTTCAATGATTTGTGTACGCGTACATACTTTTCCTTTGTTTTTTATTAAATAGGACAACAATTCAAACTCGCGCTGAGTAAGCATTACGGGATTACCACTCACTAAAACTTCATGTTTAGATACATGTACTTCGATGCGTCCTAATCTTAAAATTTCCTCCTGATTTTGATTCCGGAAGTGTATTTTGATACGTTCTAATAATTCGTCAAAACTAAAGGGCTTTTTGATATAATCATTGGCTCCGCCCTTCAAACCCTCTATGGTTTCTTGAATAGTGTCCTTAGCCGTCAAAAATAAGATTGGAGTAAGGCTATCTTTTAGTCGTATGGCTTTACACAATTCCAATCCATTCATTTTGGGTAACATCCAATCTAATAAAATCAGGTCGAAACTTTCTTTTTGTGTTAATTCAAAACCCATCAAACCATCAGAAGCGCTAGATATTTCATAGCCTTCTTCTTCCAAACCCTGTTGAAGAAATTGTACAATTCCAATTTCATCTTCTACAATAAGTATTTTCATAACTGCTTTTATATATTGTCAAAAATAGTCTAATTATTTAGATTAGGTTTGGTGTTTTCGATGAATTATATTAGGAATAAATGCGTAATGAATTTCCCGTCAATGTTGTTTTATAAGCGGTCAAATTAGAATTTGCAGGTCCTTGCGTTACTGCACCTGTACTGCTAAATTGTGCACCGTGATTGGGACAAACAAATTTATTTCCATTTGAGGCATAATTAACACTAGTTCCCTGATGGGTGCAAGCTGCTGATACGGCGATAAAATCCCCTGCTAAAGTTCGTGCTACCACAATTCCTTTTGTCACGAGATAACCGCCATTAGTAGCTAGATTTCCAGTACTCACATCCAATAGGAAATCAACACCTGATGGAGCTACTGATGGTGTTCCCTCTGTTGAACAACTTGTAGCCAATCCTGCAATACAAGCCGGAACTAAAACTGCTGCTGCGCCAAAACCTACTCTGGCAAAAAATTCTTTTCTATTCATGATTTTGTTCTAATAGTTAATGGTATAATTTTGGAATATATATTCATCAAAAATAACTGATAAAAAGGGCTCTTATTATTAGCGATACCCTTTCTTAAGTCAAAATTAAGATTCAAAAATTAGAATAAATACGGTAGGAAAATATTTATACCCTATTACTATTTAAAGCCTTTTCTTTATCGTAAATTTGAAATTTAAGATTTAAATATGTTTCGACACCAAGGAAAGAATAGGACTTTTGTACATAATTTACGCCTGGCTACTTTGTTGTCCTTAGTAGCAGGTATGGTTAATATTACGGGAGTTTTGGCTCTGGATACTTTAACTACGAATGTAACAGGCCATTTTGCTTTTTTTGCCGAAGAATTTATGAAACTGAATTATGCCGCTGCATTTACCTTTTTCATCTTTACCCTTTTCTTTTTATTCGGATCTTTCACCTCTAATTTTTTAGCAGAATTAGTCGCACGCAAAAACCCCAATTCCTCACATCTGATTCCGATTTCCCTTGAAATTTTAGTTTTGATGGGGGTTGGTATTTTTGGGACTCCTTCTAACTTATCTTCTTTAGAAGGAAAAATAATGGCCTTTTCGATGCTTTTTGCAATGGGAATTCAAAATTCACTGGTGACTAAAATATCCCAGTCAACGGTTAGGACCACTCATTTGACAGGACTTTTTACCGATTTAGGAATTGAATTGTCCCAATTGTTTTTTTATAAGAGAGTTGAAGATATCAAAAAGTTGAAAACCAACATCAATCTGCGCCTGTCCATAATTGTCTTCTTCTTCATTGGCTGCTTCTTAGGTGGCTTTGCCTATAATACTATCGGTCTTAAAACACTCTTTGCTGCCGCATTTTTTCTGCTTGTTGCTCTTTTATACGATTATATCCGTTTGAAATTTTTCGTCATTAAACGAAAAACATTTATTACAAGACCCTCAATAAGAAAGGATAACCAATAAACTGCCTAGAGATATAAAGAGCCATAAGAGTACTGCCTGAAAAAAAGGTTTTAATCCAACAGCCATTATAGTAGTTCGGTGAAGTCCTGCGCCTATTAGAAACAAGGTTAAGGTCAATCCGGTTTTTGCAAAACCGACTAGCTGGGAAGCTAGACTTTGTATTTGAGGCAAATAAGTATTCAAAAGAATGGCCAAAATAAAAAATCCAATGAAATAGGGTATTTTAATTTTACCACTGCTGTTTTTAAAATAATAGGAAGTAAACAAGGCCAATGGAATGATCCATAAGGCACGCGCTAATTTCACCGTCGTGGCAATTTCTAAGGCCTCGGGACCGTATTTATTTGCAGCACCAACTACGGAACTGGTATCGTGAATCGCAATAGCACACCATAAACCAAAATCCTTTTGCGATAGATCAAGCCAGTGTCCTATTAACGGAAATAAAAATAAAGCAACCGAATTCAATATAAATACAGCGCCCAAAGCAACTGAGGTTTGCTTGGCATCGGCCTTAATTACCGGAGCAATAGCCGCAATGGCACTTCCACCGCAAATAGCAGTTCCACTGGCAATTAAATGAGCGATTTTACGATCAATACCCATTTTTTTTCCAAGGATAGTGCCTAGAATTAAAGTGCTAATCACCGAAACGACTGTAAAAAAGAAACCGGATGCTCCTGCAGCAACAGCGGTATAGGCATTCATTCCAAAACCCAATCCAACAACCGATAACTGAAGTAAGATTTGAGTCGCCCTGTGATTCAATGGCAAAAAAGGATGACCTGATAAATTGGCAAGCAGGAGCCCCAATACCAATGCAAATGGAGGACTCGCAATGGGAAACAAGCAAAATACAAAGAGGACAACAAAAATAATACGCCTCAGACCCGAAGGGAGATTAAAAAGAGTATCCGAAGTATTGGTTTTGGTTTCCATTTTTTAAGGCTGCATTTTTAGTCTGAAAAGAGGAATCATTAGCAGGAGACTTTCTCCTAATTAATTTCCGAATCCACCATTAATAATTATTGACAGTGGTGTAAATTTTATAGCAATCCATGGTATTTCCTGATAAACCATTCCGAGGCTAATAAAATCACAATTGCAATCAAAAGCCAAACCGAATCAATCAAAGGCGTTTTTCGAACAATCTCTTTCTGTATAGCCGTATAGCTTTCGTCTGCCAAAAGCCTTTTGATTAAAGCTTCTATTTGATTTGGATAATACAATTTACCTTTAGTTAGCTGAGCCAATTGCCCGAGTTTATCGCGATCCGGATTTACAAATTGTTTTTCAATATCAAAATCGATAATTCGAAAAAATCCTTTGTAAGTTGATTTAGAATTAAGCGCTGTTATTTGGAAATCATATTTCCCAGCGCTAAGCCCATCTAAATTAACAGTATACTTACCCTCGCCCCTTAGTAAATCGTATTTTATATTTTGCTTGCTATTAACATTCGTCACCGAAATGCTTAGAGTTGCTTTTTCGTCAAACTCATAGTTTTTGTTAAAATACTGTGCGCTTATTTCAATTAGGTCTCCCGAATTATAGAAATTTTCATGATTGACAATCAGGGATTTCCTTGAATTTGTACTCGTTAAATAATGCATGATTTTGTCCACAAAGCCATCATATAGGGTGAAAGATTTAGTAGAAACATAGGAATGCATTCTCCATTTCCAACTGCCTTCTCCAAGTAAATAAGCCGTCCGAAGGCCTTGGTTTTCCGAAAAAGCCAATAAGGGTGCATTCGTTTCGATATTTCTTATTTTTGAAGAAAGCAATACGCTTACATTCGCTTTTGCCCGAACAGTTCCAAAGGGATTTTCTAGAGCAGGATATTGTTCAAATCCAATATTGTCTTGAGCAAAAAGATTAAAACTAGCATTATAATGGGCGAGAAACTCTTCTTTCTGATTCGTCATTTTGAAATTAATATCGCTTTGCATCTGATTTAAAAAATTGAAATCAGTGCTGTTTCCCGTGATGATTAAACTATTTAAACCCCGCTTTTTGTTCTCGTCAAAAACCGACTTAAATCGGGAGCTTGGTTGGTAATAAATCAGAAAAGAATAATCTTCTAATGAATTCACTTCGTTTGGTTTAAGAATCCTTACTTTTCGTTGTGCATTAGATTCAATTGCTCGTTTTAATGCTCCAATATCGGGATGATTCCGTTCTGAAATTAGAGCAATATTCGTTTTTTGACTGATTATTTCTACCGCAAAATCCTTGCTGTTGTTATAGCTATTTTTTTCAGATTCTTTGGAAGATAGACTCGCTTTATAAATTTGTAAACCCAATTGATTTGCAGGAAGTAAAAGTTTTACAACCGCCGATTTTGTATTTGGAGAAAAAGAAACGGTCTGGCTATTCAAAATAGTAGTGCCCTGACTAATTTTAAAACGGGCATTCACCTTTTTCGTACCCGAATAGTCTAAAAATACTTCGACTGGAAACTGATTCTTATAAAATGCATATTTATTAACATTCAGCTGATTAATTTTGAGATCAAAATAAGCTGTAGTATCGCCTACAACTATCGGATAAATCGCATTATAGGCATCAAAAGCATAACGGTAATCACTGCCAGCAGTCTGATTCCCATCACTCACAAGCAGCGTTGGATAGCTGGTGTTTTTGTGCGTGTTTTGAAGCCCTTTGGCAACTTCTTCAATATTAGTTTGCCTGCCTTTGAAATTTAAAGAACTAAAAGGAAGTAATTCCTTGTCAAATTGGTAGGGTTGCAGATCAAACTTAGTGGCTAATTCTGAATTGCTAGTCAAACTCTCGTAAACTTCTAGAAGCTGCTTCTTGGCTTTGAGATCAATAATAGAACTGGAATTATCAAAGACAATTGCCAAGGGCGTTTTCCTGATTTCAAAGGTCTTTCGGCGAATTAAAGGATTAACTAACAAAAGAAAAATACCAAAAAAGCTAAGGAAACGCAAAAAAGCCAAAAGCAAGAGAATTCGACTCTTGTTTTTGGCCTTATATAAATACTGATAAAACGATAAACCACCTGCTATTAATAAAGAAGCTACTAATAATAGGATATCATTTAAAGTCATAGATTTTTTATTTTTTCAGTCTTAGGTTAGCATTCCACCGCAAACATTTAATACTTGTCCCGTAATGTATGCACTCATATCAGAAGCAAGAAAAAGACAAGCATTGGCAACATCATCTGTTGTTCCGCCTCTTTTTAATGGAATTCCGTCTCTCCATCCCTGAACCACTTCGGGACTTAATTTGGCTGTCATTTCGGTTTCTATAAATCCGGGAGCTACAGCATTACAACGAATATTTCGGGAACCCAACTCCAAAGCTACGGATTTGGTAAAACCAATAACCCCTGCTTTTGAAGCGGCATAATTAGTTTGACCTGCATTGCCCTTTACTCCTACTACCGAACTCATATTGATAATCGACCCAGCTCGTTTTTTTAAGAATGTTTTCTGTATGGCTTTCGTCATATTAAAAACCGATTTCAAATTGACATCAATGACCGTGTCGAAATCTTCCTCCGACATGCGCATCAAAAGATTGTCTTTGGTAATACCGGCATTATTAATCAATACATCAACAGTCCCAAATTCGGCTAGTACGGCTTCGACAAAACTTTCAGCTTCCTTATAATTGGCAGCATTCGACTGATATCCCTTGGCTTTAATTCCTAAAGCATTTAATTCTTTTTCTAATTCCAATGCTGCCGCTACAGACGAACTGTAAGTAAATGCAATATTGGCACCGTGTTGCGCAAAAACCTCGGCTACGCCTTTTCCTATTCCACGACTTGCGCCAGTAATGATAGCGACCTTTCCTTCTAATAATTTCATAGTCTCGTTTAAGTTTGTATTATTTGAAATTGTGAACAAATATAGAAATTGTTTGTAGTTTGTAGATTAGACTTTTAATTTTTTTTCGAAAAGATTCAATCTCTAAGGCAATAATCAATTAAACCTTCTCGTTGTTTACTAGTCTTAACCTATATTTTAACACAAATGCTAATAAATAATTTGTAATTTATGATTAAAAAGTCAATATCAATAGCTATTTTCGGTCTTCTGCTTTCGGCCTGCTCTAAGGACGATACTACGTATCAAAGTACAACAACTACCCTATATCCTAATGTGAGCACCACTTTTGCCACGACCCTCGATTTGAATCATTTAGATAATTATGCAGCCCAAATTATTCCAAATTATATCACAAAAGACAATACTGGCGCTAATCCAATCACTGATAAAGCAGCAACACTGGGTAGAGTATTGTTTTATGACACCAATTTATCCGCCAATAACACCATCTCCTGCTCTAGCTGTCACATTCAGGCCGATGCCTTTGGGGATTCTGATTTGGCAAGCCAAGGTTTAAACGGAACCACTACGAGACATGCCATGCGTTTAATCAATACGCGATTTTCGAACGAAAGCAAATTCTTTTGGGACGAAAGAGCTGCCAGTTTAGAATTACAAACTACCCAGCCCATTCGGAATCATATTGAAATGGGCTATAGTGGTGCAAATGGCGACCAAACTTTTGATGAGCTGATCACTAAGATGAACGGAATTGGGTATTATAAAGAATTGTTTCAGTTTGCTTTTGGTTCTGACCAAATTACAGAAACCAAAATGCAAACGGCTTTGGGCCAATTTATCCGCAGCATCCAGTCTTTTGATTCTAAATACGATACCGGGCGAGCTACGGCAAATGGGAACAATCAGAATTTTACCAATTTTACCAGCCAGGAGAATTCAGGGAAAACGCTATTTATGAGCCCTCCGGTTTTTGATTCCAATAGCAACCGAACTTCTGGTGGTGTAGGTTGTGCAGCTTGTCATGCAGCACCCGAATTTGCAATTGATCCCAATTCTCGAAACAATGGAATCATTGCTGTATTAAACGCCCCAGGTATTGATATCACTAATACAAGAGCGCCTTCTTTAAGAGATATGGTCAAAGCAGATGGAAGTCTGAACGGACCCTTAATGCATACCGCAGGCATTGCAAATCTGCAAACACTAATCGGGCATTATGGAAATATCAATACCGCTCCGGGAAATACCAATTTGGACCCTAGGCTGAGACCAAATGGTATTGGTCAAAAATTAAATCTGACAGCAACCGAAGTCAATGATCTTATTGCCTTCATAAAAACCTTATCAGGCTCTAAAGTATATACCGATAAGAAGTGGTCCAATCCTTTTTTAAAAATCTAGAAACGGAATTAATAGGAATTAGTAGAACAAAAAAAAAGTCCCGATTGCTCGGGACTTTTTGAATATATAGGTTTAGAAGAGAATTATTTTTTCTCGTTCTTTTCCATTTTAGCTTTCAATGCAGCCAACATATCATTGTTATCTCCTAAAGTAGCAGCAGAAGCATTGGTGTTATTGCTAGCAACCGCTTCGTTAACCGCTTTCACATTTTTCTCTTCTTCTTCACGGAAGATAGCAGTGTGAGAGGCAACTACTCTTTTGAATTCTTTGTTGAATTCGATAACTTTGAAATCTGCAGTATCGCCTTTTTTCAATTTTTTACCATCTTCTTTTTCAAGGTGACGGGTTGGAATGAAAGCAACGATGTCTTCTCCAAATTCTACTGTAGCTCCTTTGTCAACAATTTCAGAAATCTCACCGTTGTGGATAGTTCCTACAGCGAAGGATTCTTCATATTTGTCCCATGGGTTAGCAGTGGTTTGTTTGTGACCTAAAGATAATTTACGTCCTTCAACATCCAATTCTAATACTACTACGTCTAATTTTTCTCCAACATTTACAAATTCTGATGGGTGTTTGATTTTCTTAGTCCAAGATAGGTCTGAGATATAAATCAATCCGTCAATTCCTTCTTCTAATTCTACGAATATTCCGAAGTTTGTAAAGTTTCTAACGATACCTGAATGTTTAGAACCTACAGGATATTTAGAAGTAATGTCAGTCCAAGGATCTTGACTCAATTGTTTGATACCTAATGACATTTTACGGTCATCTCGGTCTAATGTTAAGATCACTGCTTCAACAATATCACCTACTTTTACGAAATCTTGTGCAGAACGTAAATGAGTAGACCATGACATTTCAGAAACGTGGATCAAACCTTCAACTCCTTCAGCAACTTCAATAAAGGCACCGTAATCAGCGATTACAACTACTTTACCTTTTACTTTGTCTCCAATTGCTAATTTAGCATCTAGAGCATCCCAAGGGTGAGCGTTCAATTGTTTCAATCCTAATTGAATTCTTGTTTTCTCATCATCGAAATCAAGGATTACAACATTTAATTTTTGGTCTAATTCCAATACTTCACTTGGGTGGTTGATTCTACTCCAAGAAAGGTCAGTAATGTGAATTAATCCGTCAACACCACCTAAGTCAATGAACACACCATAAGAAGTAATATTTTTAACAACACCTTCTAATACTTGTCCTTTTTGTAATTGACCGATGATTTCTTTTTTCTGTACTTCAATATCCGCTTCAATAAGCGCTTTATGAGA